>NZ_JASDCZ010000034.1:0-19607 GCF_030407635.1 Micrococcus sp. APC 4021 | reverse complement strand
CCGTCCCGACGCCGCCGAGACCTGGCCCGCGCCCGTGGCGCGCGGCCCGGTGCGCGGAGAGGTGCGGCTGCCGGGATCGAAGTCGCTGACGAACCGGCATCTCGTGCTCGCCGCGCTCGCCGACGGTCCGTGCGTCCTGCACGGCGTCCTCGAGTCGCGGGACACGGCATTGATGCGCACGGCGCTCACAGCGCTCGGGGCCCGGTTCGAGCCCCTGTCCGACGGCGGACTGCGGGTGCATCCGATGCCGGTCGGCGAGCCGCTGGCCGGGGATGTCGCCGTGGACTGCGGACTGGCGGGGACGGTCATGCGCTTCGTCCCGTTCGTCGCCGCGCTGCGGCCCGGCCGGGTCCGCTTCGACGGCGACGCCGGCGCGCGCCTGCGCCCGATGGCCCCGGTCCTGGACGCGCTGCGCCAGCTCGGGGTGGCCGTCAACGAGGAGGGCGAGCCCGGTCGCCTGCCCTTCACGATGACGACCCGCGCGGACGCGGCCACGGTGGCCCCCGACGGCGACGTGCCGGAGGTCGCGGTCGACGCCTCCGGCTCCTCCCAGTTCCTGTCCGCCGCGCTGCTGGCGGCCGCGGGGATGCCGCGCGGCCTCCGGCTGCGGCACACCGGGCAGACCGTGCCGAGTCCGGAGCACGTCGCGATGACCGTCGGGGTGCTGCGCGCGCTCGAGGTGGACGTCGCCGAGACGTCTCCCGGGGCGTGGACCGTGGCCCCGGGGCGCGTCCCGGCACACGAGGCGACCGTCGAGCCGGACCTGTCCAACGCGGGCCCCTTCCTGGCCGCCGCCGTGGCGACGGGCGGCTCCGTGACGGTGCCGGACTGGCCGACCCGCACGACGCAGATCGGCGACCGCTGGCGGCGGATCCTGCCGCAGTTCGGGGCGAGCGTGGCCCTCACGGTCGACCGCATGGATCGCTCCCGCGGCCGCCTCACGGTGACCGGGGCGGTCCACGACGACGGCACGCCCCGCATCACCGGCGCCGGTGAGATCGCGGACACGGCCGAGCTCGCCCCCACCGCGGCCGCGCTCGCCCTGCTGGCCTCCGGGCCCACCCGTCTGACGGGGATCGGCCATCTGCGGGGCCATGAGACGGACCGGCTCGCCGCGCTCACCGCCGAGGCCGCCCGCCTGGGGGTCACCGTGGACGAGGGAGAGACGTCGCTCGGCTTCCCGGGCACGGACGCGTCCGGACCGCTGTCGCCCGCCGCCCTCGAGACCTACCACGACCACCGGATGGCGACCTTCGCCGCCGTCGTCGGCCTGCGCGTGCCGGGGACCGGCATCGTGGACGTGGCGACCACCGCGAAGACGATGCCGGACTTCCCCGCACTGTGGACCGCGCTCGTGGCACCCGGCGACGCGGCCGAGGAGGCCCGCTGATGGCCCGGCGCCTCGATCCCTCGGCATGGGACGAGTCCGATGTCCGGGTGCGCCCGTCCAAGCGCGGCACCCGCCCGCGCACCAAGGAGCGGCCCAAGCACGAGGACGCCGAGATCGGCATGGTGACCACGGTGGACCGGGGCCGGTACGCCGTGGTGCTGCCCGATCGCCTGGACGAGCGAATCACGGCGATGCGCGCCCGCGAGCTGCGCCGCACGCCGATCGCCACGGGCGACCGGGTGGCCGTCGTCGGGGACCTCTCCGGGGACGAGGGCACGCTCGCGCGCATCGTCCGTGTCGAGGAGCGCAGCACGGTCCTGCGCCGGTCGGCGGACGACTCGGACGAGGTCGAGCGGGTGGTGGTGGCCAACGCCGACCTGCTGGTGATCATGGTGGCCGCGGCCAATCCGGAGCCCCGGACCGGCTTCATCGACCGCGCCCTCGTCGCCTGCTACGACGCGGGCATCCACCCGGTGCTCCTCATCACGAAGACCGACCTGCGTGATCCGGCCGCGCTGGTGGCGCACTACGAGGCGTTGGACCTGGAGGTGATGACCTCCGGTGCGGCGACCTTCGAGGCCGAGACCGGGGACACCGCCCTGGACGCCTCGCTCGTGGCCCGGGTGGCCGAGCGGCTGATCGGACACACCAGCGCGTTCGTGGGGCCCTCCGGCGTCGGCAAGTCCACGCTCCTGAACGCGCTCACCGGCGCGGAGCGGGCCACCGGCCACGTCAACGCCGTCACCGGCCGGGGCCGGCACACCTCCTCGTCCGCGCTCGCACTGCCGCTGACGGGCGACGACGGCGCCCCCCTGCCGGACACCTGGGTGGTGGACACCCCCGGCATCCGGTCCTTCGGGCTGGGCTGGGTCGAGCCGGACCGCGTGGTGGAGGCGTTCGACGACCTCGCCGGCGGGCTGGCGGACTGCCCGCGCGGCTGCACCCACACCGCCGACTCCCCCGGCTGCGGCCTGGACGCATGGGTGGCCGCGGGCCACGCCGGCCCCTCGGGAGCGGCACGCCTGGCCTCGCTGCGGCGTCTGCTCGGCAACCGGCTGGCCCCCTCGGGGGCGGAGGACGCGGCGTCGTCCGAGGACTGAGGCGGCCCGCGCGGTATAGCGTGGGCGGCATGGAGCGACCTGAGAACCCTGCGACCCGCGGCCGCGACCTCACGGAGGACCTGCGGCTGGCCCACATGCTGGCGGACAACGTGGACTCGATCACGATGTCCCGGTTCAAGGCCCAGGACCTCGAGGTCAGCACCAAGCCGGATCTCACCCCTGTCACGGATGCGGACCGCGCCGCCGAGGAGTCCATCCGCTCGACCCTGTCCCGTGCCCGGGCGCGCGACGGCATCGTGGGTGAGGAGTTCGGCGGATCTCTGAGCCGCTCCGGCCGGCAGTGGGTGGTCGACCCCATCGACGGCACCAAGAACTTCGTGCGCGGCGTGCCCGTGTGGGCCACCCTCATCGCGCTGCTGATCGACGGCGAGCCCGTCGTCGGCGTCGTCTCCGCCCCCGCCCTGCACCGTCGCTGGTGGGCCGCGGCCGGCCAGGGCGCCTTCGCGGGCACCTCGCTCACGCGTGCTCAGCGGATCACCGTGTCCGGCGTGGACCGGGTCGAGGACGCGTCGCTGTCCTTCTCCTCGATCGAGGGCTGGCGCGAACGCGGCTCGATCCGCGCGTTCCTGCAGCTCACCTCGGACGTGTGGCGCGTGCGCGGCTTCGGCGACTTCTGGTCCTACATGCTCGTCGCCGAGGGCGCCGTGGACATCGCGGCCGAGCCCGAGCTCGAGCTGCATGACATGGCCGCTCTGGTGCCGATCGTGCGCGAGGCCGGCGGCCGCTTCACCTCGCTGGACGGCGAGGACGGCCCGTTCGGCGGGCACGCGCTGGCCACGAACGGCCTGCTCCACGACGACGTCCTCGCCCGCCTCCGCGCGGGTGACGAGACCGAGGGCGGCGCCTGATAGCAGTGCGGGGGGAGACGACGGCCGACCGGAGGGGCGGGCGCGGGACAGATCGCCGGCCCGGCACTGCGGGTGCGGTGGCCCTCGGCGGTGCCGCGGGCGTGCTGTGCGGTGCGGGGGTGATGAACGCGGTGACCGCGCTGGCCGGGGCGCCCAACTTCCGCGGCACGTTCGGCGCCGCGTTCGGGGCGGTCGACGTGCTGGTCCAGGCCCTGCCGCTGTTCGTGGTGAACGTGCTCGGCTCGTTCCTGCTCGGCCTGCTGTGGGCGGCCTCGCGACGCCGCGGGCCGGACTGGCGTCCACGCCTGGTGGCGGGGCTGGGAACCGGCTTCCTCGGTGCGTTCACCACCATCTCCAGCGCCGTCGCCCTGGTGCTGTGGCCGGTGCGGCTGGGCGCCGCGGCGTCCGGGGCGGGTGGCGTCCTCGCCGCGGCGGTAGCGGTGCTGCTGGTGCTCGCGCTGATGGCTGCACTCTCGACGGCGGCGGCCGTGCTCGGCCTGCGCGCCGGTGGCGCCCCGGGGTCGCGCGCGGTCGGGACGGATCGTTCGGCGGAGGACGCATGAGCGGCGCGGGATACGAGGTCTTCGCTCTCCTCCAGGTGGCCCTCCTGGCCTGCCTCGCGGCGGGCGGGGCGCTCGGCGCCCTGGTGCGCCGGCGCCTGACCGACCGGATCGGGCCCCGGGGTCTGCTCACCGCCAACACGACGGCGGCCCTGCTCCTCGGCGTCACCGTCGGCCTGGCCGTGCCGGAGCTGGTGCACACCTCCGGGGGCGGGGGCGACGGGCAGGGGCTCGTGCTCGTCGCGGCGGTGTCCGCCGTGGTGTCCGGGTTCTGCCTCGCCCTGGGGACGTGGTCCACCGTGGCCGCTGAGGCGGCTGACGCCGCGCTCGCCCGTCGATGGGGCACAGCCGCCCGCCTGTGGACCGCGCATCTGGGGCTGGGGCTGGTGGCCGTCGTCGTCGGCTGGGGCGCCGGCCTGGGCCTGCACGCCGTCCTGGCCGGCTGAGGGGCGGGCCGCCGCACACCGGCATGGACACGACGAAGGCCCCGGAATCGGGGTGATTCCGGGGCCTTCCCGTGGTGGTGAGTGGAGCCGGCGGGAATTGAACCCGCGTCCGATGAGGTGTTGCCAGGTCTTCTCCGGGCGCAGTCTGCTGTGGGTGTTGCTCGGTCCTGGCCGTCCCGCAGACGGGCGGCCAACCCGGACCCAGCCGGATTGATGTCGGCGTCACGACCCCCGGCGAGGGTGACGCCCAGTGGCTATCTAGCTGACGCCACGATCCGAGGCGACAGCGACCTCGGGGTGACGGACTCGATCACTGATCAGGCAGCGAGAGCGAAGTCAGTGCGCTTGGATTCGGCACTTATTGGTTTGCAGAGAGCGTTTGACGAGATGACTCTGCATCCTCGGCCCGCTTCTCCCGACGCGACACACACCGTCGAAACCGATCGGCCCCATGGGGGCGACTCCTCTATGAGGTTGTCAATCACCACTGCAGGCGGAGGGCGCGAGGCCCGCCGGTCCTGAAACCGGCCCTGCGAGAGATACAACGTAGCACGCCCCCGAGGCATTCCCAAGGGGTCCACCGCGCTCAGGCCACGCCGGCGCGCCGGTTGCGCATCCGCATGGCCCGCTGGGCCTCGCGGTTGTCCTGCTGCTCGCGCAGCTTGTGCCGCTTGTCGTATTCGCGGTTGCCGCGCGCGACGCCGATCTCCACCTTCACGCGCCCGTTCAGGAAGTACAGGGACAGCGGCACGATGGTCAGGCCCGGATCCTGGATCTGGCGGGAGATCTTCGTCAGCTCGGCGCGGTGCAGCAGCAGCTTGCGGCGGCGGCGGGCGGCGTGGTTGGTCCACGAGCCGTTGAGGTACTCCGGGATGTAGACCTGCTCGAGCCACAGCTCGTCCCGGTAGAAGACCGCGAAGCCGTCCACGAGCGAGGCCTTGCCCTCGCGCAGCGACTTCACCTCGGTGCCGGTGAGCACCATGCCGGCCTCGTACGTGTCGAGGATGGTGTAGTCGTGGCGCGCCTTCTTGTTGTTGGCGATCACCTGGCGCTCGCCGGGGGCCGGCTGCTTGGCGGCCTTGCCCTTGCTGTTCTTGCCCATGGCCTCACGTCCTTCCAGCGTCCACGGCGACGGCCGCGCCCCGATCAGGGCGCGGCCGTCCAGTCTATCCCGTGCCGGCCCGATGCCCGCCGAGGCGGTGCGCCGGGGCCGCGGGGCGGCGTCGTCGGCTCAGTCCAGGGGCGCGCCGGTGAGCGCGCGGACCTGCTCCTCGGTGATGCCGGGCGCGGTCTCCACGAGCGCCAGGCGGGGCTGTTCCGGGGTGCCGACGACGTCGATCACGGCCAGGTCCGTGATGATGCGGTCGACGACGGCGCGGCCGGTCAGCGGCAGGGTGCACTGGTCGACGATCTTGGGGGTGCCGTCCTTGGACACGTGGTCCATCATGACGATCACGCGGCCGGCGCCGTGGACGAGGTCCATCGCACCGCCCATGCCCTTGACCATCTTGCCGGGCACCATCCAGTTGGCCAGGTCGCCCGCGGCGGAGACCTCCATGCCGCCCAGGACGGCGACGTCGATCTTGCCGCCGCGGATCATGCCGAAGCTCAGCGCGGAGTCGAAGAAGGACGCCCCCGGGTTCACGGTGACGGTCTCCTTGCCCGCGTTGATCAGGTCGGGGTCCACGGCCTCCTCCGTGGGGTACGGGCCCGTGCCGAGGATGCCGTTCTCGGACTGCAGCACCACGGACCGCCCGGCGGGGATGTGGTTGGGGATCAGCGTGGGCATGCCGATGCCGAGGTTGACGTAGGCGCCGTCCGGCAGCTCCTGCGCGGCGCGGGCCGCCATCTGGTCGCGGCTCAGGCCCCGGGGGCGCCCGGTGGTCTGCTCGCTCATGCCTGCTCCTCCCCCGATGCGCGCACGGTGCGCTTCTCGATCCGCTTCTCGATGTCCGTGCCGACCTCCACGATCCGGTGCACGAAGACGCCGGGCAGGTGCACGTCGTCCGGGTCGATCTCGCCGGGCTCGACGAGCTCCTCCACCTGGGCGATGCACACACGGCCGGCCATGGCCGCGGGCGGGCCGAACTGGCGGGTGGCCTTGCGGAACACGAGGTTGCCGTGGCGGTCGCCCTTCCAGGCGTGCACAAGGGAGAAGTCGGTGACGATGGAGCGTTCGAGCACATAGGTCTCGGGCTCGTC
The DNA here is from genome assembly GCF_030407635.1 of Micrococcus sp. APC 4021. Taxonomy (NCBI): domain Bacteria; kingdom Bacillati; phylum Actinomycetota; class Actinomycetes; order Micrococcales; family Micrococcaceae; genus Micrococcus; species Micrococcus sp. APC 4021. The sequence continues at coordinate 13,040 of NZ_JASDCZ010000034.1, read as the reverse complement.
CGGGGCCTGGCTGAGGTAGCCCTCGCCGAGCACGAACGTGTCCGTGGGCTTGGCCTGCGAGGACTTCACCACCGTGCCGTCCGCGTCGTAGCGCATGGGCAGGCCGCCTTCGGCCACCTGGGTGCCGACGCCGGAGCGGGTGTAGAACGCCGGGATGCCGGCGCCGCCGGCACGGAGCTTCTCCGCGAGGGTGCCCTGCGGGACGAGCTCCACCTCGAGCTCGCCCTCGAGGTACTGGCGGGCGAACTCCTTGTTCTCCCCCACATAGGAGGAGGTCATCTTCCGCAGCCGGCGCGCGCCGAGCAGGAGGCCCAGGCCCCAGCCGTCCACGCCGCAGTTGTTGGAGACGACGGACAGGTCCGTGGCGCCCTGCTCGAGCAGGGCCTCGATGAGCTGCACGGGGTTGCCGGAGAGTCCGAAGCCGCCGACGGCCAGGGACGCGCCGTCCGGCACGTCCGCCACCGCCTCGGCGGGCGTGGCCACGGTCTTGTCGAGAGCCATGTCCGGGGTCCTTTCTGTCAGGGGGTCATCCGGCGGTCCAGCCGCCGTCGAGGGAGTACGAGGAGCCGTTGGCCACCGCGGCCACGTCCGAGGCGAGCCAGACCGCGAGCGCGGCGACCTCCTCGGGCTCGGCAAGACGTTTCACAGCTGAGTGGGCAAGGAACACCTGGCCGAGGACTTCGTCCTCGGTGATGCCGCGGGAGGCCGCCTGGTCGGCCACCTGCTTGTCCACGAGCGGGGTACGCACGTACCCGGGGTTGATGCAGTTGGCCGTCACGCCGTGGTCCCCGCCCTCCAGGGCGGTGACCTTGGTCAATCCCTGGAGGCCGTGCTTGGCCGCCACGTACGCGCTCTTGAACGGTGAGGCGACGAGGCCGTGGGCAGACGACACGTTGATGATCCGCCCGAAGCCCCGGTCGTACATGCCCGGCAGCACCGCCCGGGTGAGCAGGAACGGGGCTTCGAGCATGAGACGGTGGATCAGGCGCCAGTCCGCCGGAACGAAGTCCTGGATCGGGTTGATCCGTTGGACGCCGGCGTTGTTCACCAGGATGTCCGCGTCGAGGGCGAGATCCTCGAGCGCGGTGACGTCAGAGAGGTCGACGGCCCAGGGCGTGCCGCCGATCTCCTCGGCCAGCGACTGCGCCGACGCCTGGTCGCGGTCTGCGACGGTGACCGTGGCGCCGGCGGAAGCGAAGGCGCGGGCGATCGCTGCGCCGATGCCAGACGCGCCTCCCGTGACGACCGCGCGGCGGCCGTCCAGGCTCAGGGTCAGTCCTGCCATGGTGCTGTGCTCCTCGGGTGGGTCGGTGGGCGGGGCGTCCGTCGGCTAGACGAGGCACCCGATGCGTCAGCGGAAGAGGATCAGGGCCTCGCCCTGGCCGCCGCCGCCGCAGAGCGAGACGGCCGCGCGGCCGCCGTCGCGCCGGTCGAGCTCGAGGGCGGCGTGCAGGGCCAGCCGGGCGCCGGAAGCGCCGATCGGGTGGCCCAGGGCGATGGCACCGCCGTGGATGTTGGTCTTCTCGTGCGGGTAGTCGAGGTCGCGCAGGGACTGCACGGCCACCGCGCCGAACGCCTCGTTGATCTCGATGAAGTCGAGGTCGGCCACGTCCCAGCCCTGCTTCCGCACGGCGGCGTTGATCGCGTCCGAGGGCTGGGAGTGCAGCTGCGAGCTGTCCGGGCCGGCGGTCTGGCCGGGTGCGCCCACCGTGGCGAGGATCGTCAGGCCCTTCGCCTCGGCGAAGGGCCGCGAGGTCACCACGAGGGCGGCGGCGCCGTCGGACAGGGGCGAGGAGTTGCCGGCCGTGATGGTGCCGTCCTTCGCGAACGCCGGACGCAGGGCGCCCAGCGACTCGGCGGTCGTGTCCGGTCGGACCCCTTCGTCCTGGGAGACGACCAGCGGGTCGCCCTTGCGCTGCGGCACCTCCACCGGGGCGATCTCGCCCTCGAAGACGCCCTCGGACTGGGCCCGGGCGGCCCGCTGGTGCGAGGCCGCGGCGACCTCGTCCTGCTCGGCGCGGGCGATGTTCCGCTCGCCGTTGCCGGACTCGGTCAGCTCGCCCATGGCCTCGTGGCTCAGGGAGTCGGTGAGGCCGTCCCACGCGACGGCGTCGAGCATGGTGGCCGGGCCGTACTTGAAGCCCTTGCGCGCGCCGGGCAGCAGGTGCGGGGCGTTGGTCATGGACTCCTGACCGCCGGCCACCACCACGTCCGCCTCGCCGAGGCGGATGAGACGGGCGGCGTCGATCACGGCGGTGAGGCCGGACAGGCACACCTTGTTGATCGTCATGGCCGGGACGTTCCACGGGATGCCCGCGGCGAGCGCGGACTGGCGGGCCGGGTTCTGGCCCGCGCCGGCCTGCACGACCTGGCCCATGTAGACCATGTCCACGTCCTCGGGGGCCACGCCGGCGCGCTCGAGCGCGTGCGTGATCGCGTGGGCGCCCAGGTCCACGGCGCGCAGGTCGGCCTGCTGCGAGAGCAGCCGGGTGAAGGGCGTGCGGGCACCGCCCACGATCACGGCATCGGTGGGCTGAGGCTGGGGCAGCTCGGCGGTCATGCGGTCCTCCTGGGACGTTCAACTCGGTTCATCACGATTCACTCAAATGCAGTCTATGACCCCGGTCACAGGCGCGCCAGGCGACGACGCATCCATGACGGCGCGCCGCGGTGCAGGGACCCGACGGCCCGCACCCGCCGGCTGCGGGCGCGGGCCGTCGTCGGGACGTCCGGGGGTCGGGCCGGAGCCTCAGAGACCCTGGCCGGTCGGCGAGACGAGGATCTTCACGGCCGTCTCGTTGTGGTGGATGAGGGTCTCGAAGCCCTGGTCGACCAGGTCGTCGAGGCCGATCTTGCCGGTGATGAACGGCGCGAGGTCCACGGCGCCGTCCTCGACCATGCGGATGGTGTCCGCGTGGTCGTTCGCGTACGCGATGGTGCCGCGCAGGTCGATCTCCTTCATCACCAGCTTGTGCAGGGCCACGGCGGGCTCGTGACCCCAGATGGACTCGTTGACGATCACCCCGCCGGGACGCACCGCGTCCAGCAGCATGTCCAGCACCACATCCACCGAGGTGCACTCGAAGCCCACGTCCGCGCCCTGGCCGTCGTGCAGTTCGCGGATCTTGGCGGGCACGTCCACCTCGCGCGGGTCGAAGGCCTCGTCCACCACGCCGGCCTCGAGCACCTTCCGGCGGCGCAGCTCCGAGAGCTCGGAGACGTACACCGTCAGGCCCTTGCCCTTGAGCACGGCCGCGGTGAGCGCCCCGATGGGGCCGGCGCCGCCGATCACGGCCACGCCCGACGTCGGAGAGCCGGCCCGCACCCACGCGTGGTGGGCCACGGAGAGCGGCTCGATGAGCGCGGCCTGGTCGAGGGGCACGGAGTCGGCCACCGGGTGGACCCAGCGGCGCTGCACCGCGATCTGCTCGGCCAGTCCACCGCCGTCGCCGCCCAGACCGATGAAGTTCATGTCCGGCGCGAGGTTGTAGTCCGGTCGGTCCCGGTCCTCCTCGCGCACGATGTACGGCTCCACGACGACCTTCTGGCCGACCTCGAGGTCCGTGACGCCCTCGCCCAGGGCGGCGACGGTGCCGGACATCTCGTGGCCGAGCGTGACGGGGGCGGCGTCACCGGAGATCGGGTGCGGGTGCCCGGCCGGCGGGATGAAGATCGGGCCCTCGAGGTACTCGTGCAGGTCCGTGCCGCAGATGCCGCACCACGCGACGTCCACGAGGACCTGCCCCGGACCGGCCGAGGGCGAGTCGATCTCCTCGATGCGGATGTCCTTCTTGCCGTGCCAACGTGCGGCGCGCATGGTCATGCTGGTCGACCTCCTGAGTGGGGACGTAGTCGGGTGCCGGGCCGATGCGCGGGGGCGCCCGCCCCGGTGCTTCGAGCATCCCACCAGGCCGGTCTGCCGGGCCAGGCCCGCGGCCCCAGTGGGGCCTGAACGACGACGCCGGCCCGCGCCTCGCTGCGGAGGTGCGGGCCGGCGTCGTGGTGGCCCGGGCGGCGGGGCCGCGCCGCGGGACTCAGTCCTCCTGGGCGGCCTTGACCTGCTCGGCGCGCCAGCGGATCCCGGCATCCACGAAATCGTCGATGTGGCCGTCGAACACGGAGGAGGGGTTGCCCTCCTCGTGGCCCGTGCGCAGGTCCTTGACCATCTGGTACGGGTTCAGCACGTAGGAGCGCATCTGGTCGCCCCAGGACGCCTTGACGTCGCCGGCCATCTCCTTCTTCTTCGCGTCCTCCTCGGCCTTGCGCAGCAGCAGCAGGCGGGACTGGAGCACGCGCAGGGCGGCGGCACGGTTCTGGATCTGCGACTTCTCGTTCTGCATGGACACGACGATGCCGGTGGGCAGGTGCGTCATGCGGACGGCGGAGTCCGTGGTGTTCACGGACTGGCCGCCGGGGCCCGAGGAGCGGAACACGTCCACCTTGATCTCGGACTCGGGGATCTCGATGGAGTCGTCCGACTCGATCAGCGGCACCACCTCGACCGCCGCGAAGGACGTCTGGCGGCGGCCCTGGTTGTCGAAGGGGCTGATGCGCACGAGACGGTGCGTGCCGGCCTCCACGGAGAGGGTGCCGAACGCGAACGGCGCGTTGACCTCGAAGGTGACGGACTTCAGGCCGGCCTCCTCCGCGTAGGAGGTGTCCATGACCTTGGTGGACCAGCCGCGCTGCTCGGCCCAGCGCAGGTACATGCGCATGAGGGTCTCGGCGAAGTCGGCCGCGTCCACGCCGCCGGCGCCCGCGCGGATGGTCACGACGGCGTCGCGCTGGTCGTACTCGCCGCTGAGCAGCGTGACGACCTCGAGCTCCTCCAGGGCCTTGCGGATGGAGGTCAGCTCCTGGTTGGCGTCGTCCAGGAGGGAGGGCTCGTCCTCCTCCGCGGCGAGCTCGACCATGGTCTCCAGATCCTCGATGCGGCTCTCCAGGGAGGTGATGCGCTTGAGGTCCGTCTGACGGTGGGAGAGCTTGGAGGTGACCTTCTGGGCCTCCTCCGGGTCGTCCCAGAGGTCCGGTGCGGAGGCCTGCTGCTCCAGTTCGGCGATGTCCGCCTTGATGCGGTCGAGGTCCGAGACCTGCTCGATGGAGGCCAGGGTGTGGCGCAGGGAGTCGATCTCCGCGGAGAAGTCAGTGTCAGCCATGATTCGGCCAGCCTACCGCGTGGGGTGGACGCCGGTCGTGTGCCAGCGGCGGATCGCCGCCGCGACGGCCCCGGGCTCGGCGACGTGCGGCCAGTGGCCCGGGCCGACGTCGACGACGGTGGTGTGCTGAGTGACCGCGTCCAGGTCCCGCTGGTGGACGTCCCGGGTGCTGCGCACGTACAGGGTCGGGACGGTGATGCCGGCCCAGAGGGTGCGGGTGTCCGCGGCGAGGACGGCGGCCCAGAGCTCGCGCATCGGATGGTCCGGCGTGGCGTCCACGTCAGCCAGGATCCGCTCGTGCCACGGCTCCGGGACGAGGAGGTCCCGCGCGAGCGAGGCGCGGAGCACGCTCCGCCAGTCGGGGCGGGCGGCGAGGCGGGCCTTCGCCGCCCGGGCGGCCAGAGCGATGTCCGTCACCGGGACGTTCGAGTCGATGACCACGAGGGCGCGGGGTCGCACCAGCCCGTCGGCGACGGCGCGCAGCGCGATGACCCCGCCCGTGCTGTGGCCGATCAGCAGCCCCGGCACGGGGCCGGCCTGCGCCGCCCAGGTGCGGGCGGCGTCGAGGACGGGGTCCGCCTCGATCGCCGGCCGTGCGGACCGGGGGCGGTCCTGACCACCGGCGTCCGTGCCCGGGTGGCCGGGCAGGGCGGGCGAGGCGGCGAGGTCGGCCGCGGCGTCGAGCGCGTCGGCAAGGGGCTGGAAGTGGGCGGGTCGGCCACCGATGCCGTGGAGGAAGCGGATCACCGGGCCAGGCTAGTGCGACTGCTGCCCGTCGCCTCGAGGGGGACCGACAGGGGCAGTGTCCCCGCGAACGGGCCGGTCATGGCGAACAGATCGGCCCGGGCGTCGAGGGTGACGACGACGGTGGTGCCGTCGTCGGCCACGCGGGCGTTCATCCCGCCGAGCCCGGGCACGGCCTCCTGGGCACCGACGGCCGCGAGGTGTGCGCTGGCGGAGGCGGCGACGTCGTCGTCGGAGAGCACGACGCCCGGGTCCTCCCCCAGCCGGAAGCCGAGCTCCTCTGCCCCGGCGATGGCGGCCGAGTCCGCGAGCGACTGCAGGCGACGGTGCTGCAACTGCACGGTGGTGACCGCGAGCATGACCAGCATGAGGGCCACGAGCACGGCGCACAGGCCGACGGTGAGGACGGTGGTCTGCCCGTCGTCGTGACCCAGGCGAGCGGTGAGGCGGCGGCTCATCAGAACCTCGGCACCGTCTGCCGGGCGTCGGAACCCACCGTCACGGGGGTCAGCGACCACGCTGCCGGCGTGAGAGGGACGGGCACCCCCACGTCCACCCGCACGGCGACGACCTCGCCCGGTTCGAGCGTGCCACAGCCGCCCTGGTCGCAGCCGACGGTCAGGTCGTACTGGCCGGCGCCCACGCCGTAGTCGGCGAGCGTGAGCTCGACGGTGGCGTGGGCGGCGCCTGCGCTGGGGTGATCGGCCTCGGCGACCACGGCCTTGACGGCCTGGTCCGCGGCGGCGACCGAGGCGAACGCCGCGGCCTGGACCTGGGAGACGTAGATCATCAGGTACACCACGGGGATCAGCAGGACGAGGGTGAGGCCCAGGAATTCGACCGTGGCCGCTCCTCGCTCGTCGCGGACGTCATTGACGGAACGCATGACCGCTCACCTCCACGGGGATCGGGCCCGGCAGGAACCCCAGGCCGGGCAGCGAGCTCGAGACCGTGACGCGCAGGACCGGGACCCCGTCCTGGCTGGTGAGCTCCGCGGCGACGTCGGCCCCGGACTGGCCGGGCACACCGGCCGAGAGCAGCTCCCGAGCCCGCTGGACACCGTCCTCGGGGCTCCGGTCCGCGAGCGCCCCGTACCGGGCGCCGGCGGAGGCGGCGTCGATCATCACGTTGCGCGTGTGGATCACGACGCCGGCCTGGAGCAGCGCCGCGAAGAGCAGGACGACCAGGGTCATCACCATGGTGGACTCGGCCACCGCGGCGCCCCGGTCGTCCCGCCAGCGGACGCCCATGTGGACGCCACGGGGCACCGGCACGGCGTGGACAGCACCCCGGGGCATGCTCAGCCGCCCTGGGACACCTGGGAGATGGCCTGGTTGAACAGTCCCTGGAGCGCCGGCAGGGCGAGGGCCAGCAAGCCGGCCACGAGCACGGCGGACATGAGGGTGATCATCACCCAGCCGGGGACGTCGCCGCGCTCGTCGCGGACGTCGTCGTGGATGAGGGCGCGCAGGGCGGCCAGGACGGTGATGGCGTGGTGGTGGAGCATGGTCCCCTCCTCGGGTGGCCGGCCGCCCGTGCGGCCGGAGTGGATGGTGATCGTGGGTGGATGGATGGACTATTCAGTTGTGGGTCTTCAGAACCCCAGGCGCATCAGGGAGATGCCGGGGAAGACGGCGAAGATCACCGTGAGCGGGAGGATGCCGAACACGAGGGGGACCATCATCTGGATCTCCTTCCGGCCGGCGGCCTCCATGAGCTCGCGGCGACCCATCTCACGCACGTCCTGGGCCTGCGCGCGCAGGACGTCGGCGAGGGGCGTGCCGCGGTCGAGCGCGATGAGCACGCCCCCGATGAACCGTTCGACGGGGGCCAGCTGCACGCGCCGTCCCATGGCCTTGAGCGCCGCGGACAGCGACGCCCCGGCACGCATGTCGGCGAGCGTGGTGCGGAACTCGCCGGCCAGCTCCCCGCGCGCCGTCCCCGCGATGCGTTCGAGCGCTCCGGCGGCGCTCTCCCCCGCGCCCACCGAGAGCGCGAACAGCTCGGCCACGGACGGGAACTCGGAGAGGATGGCCTCGCGCCGCCGTCGCACCCGCAGGGAGAGCAGCTGCTCCCGGAGCAGGAACCCGGCCATGCCGCCGGCGATCACGAGGGCGACCCCCGTGATCACCGGCACGCGGCCCGTGACGGTGAGGCTGAGCGCGAGGACGGCCGCCACGGCGGCCCCCGCGGCCGCGCTCAGGACCTGCTGGGCACGGAAGTCCGTCGACGTGACCGCGAGCCCCGCGGCGGCCAGTTTGCGGTCGAGCGCCGCCCCGCCCGGGGAGATGCGCTGGACCCAGCCGACTCCGGCCTGCACCACGGGATCGAGGATGCGTCCCCACGTTCCCCAGGGCGAGGCGCCCGCACGTTCCTCCTCGAGGAGGCGGGAGGCCGGGATGTGGTGGCGCAGCTGCGGTTCGACCCGTTGCTCGAGGCTGGGGCGCCAGCCCACCGGCTGGGTGACCAGGATGAGGAGCAGTCCCGCCCCGAGGGTGAGGCCCAGGAGCGCAGCCCAGATCAGCGCGGACGTCATGCGAACACCCGCTTCTCCCGGGGCAGCGCGCCGATGCGGAGCATGACGCGGTAGCAGACGACGGAGGCCACCATGCCGGCGAGGAGCACGGCCCCGCCGGCGGCGGACCGATAGGCCGCGACCGCGGCGGGCTGGGTCCCCAGCAGCAGGAGCACGAGCCACGGGGCGCACACCGCCAACCGGGCCGCGTTCACGGTCCACGACTGCCGGGCCTCGAGCTCGGCGCGGATGCGGGCGTCCTGCCGGAGGAACTCGGAGAGGGTCTGCAGCAGACGGCCGATGTCGGCGCCCCCGACCTCGCGGGTCAGGCGCAGCGAGACCACCAGGCGGTCCGCGACGGGGTCGGCCATCCGGGCCTTGAGCCGGTCCAGTGCGTCCACGAAGCGGGCTCCGGCCCGGTAGTCCCGGGCGAACTGCTGGAACGGCTCGCGCAGCCCCTCCGGCCCGGTCTCCCCGAGCTGGATGAGCGCCTCCGGGAGAGTCAGGCCCGCGCGGATGGCCGACCGGGCGTGGTCGATCGCGTCCGGCCACAGCTCGCGCAGTGCCGTGGAGCGCCGGCGGGCCTGCCAGGACAGCAGCAGCCAGGGCACGGCCGCGCCGAAGACGGCGAAGCACGCGGCGATGGTCCACGTACTGGTCAGCGACAGGACGAGCAGCCCGACCACGAGACCGCCGACGGCCATGGCGGACACGACGCCGGCCGGGCTGAGACGCTGGATGCCGGACTGGGCGATCAGCACACGCAGGCGGGCGTCGGTGCGGGCGGCCCCGGGTTTCTCCGTGGGAGGGGACCAGAGGGACCACCACAGCAGGAACAGGCCGCAGCCGAGCGCGAGCCCCAGCAGCGCGGCCATCAGCGCAGCCCCACCAGCTCGTGGACGTCCACGCCGCGACGGGCGAGCGCCTCGAACTCCAGGTTCGCACCCTCGTTGAGGCGCAGGTCGCCCTCGGCGTCGCGCTGGAAGAGCGCCGACGTCTCGATGACCCCGCCCTCCACCCGTGAGCCGACGGTGAGGATCTCCCGCACCCGCCGGCGGCCCTGACGGTCGCGCTCGCAGTGCACGACGACGTCGATGCACGTGGCGACCGTCGGGACGACGAAGTCCCGGGAGATGTTCTCCCCGGCCAGCAGCGGCAGCGTGCAGAGCTTCGTGAGCGCGTCCGCGGCCGAGTTCGCGTGGATCGTGCACATGCCGGCCAGGCCGGAGTTCAGCGCCACGAGCATGTCCAGTGCCTCGGCCTCGCGCACCTCGCCGACGATCAGGCGGTCCGGGCGCATCCGCAGCGCCTCCTTGACGAGGCGGCGCAGCGGGATCTCGCCGTGGCCCTCCAGGTTCGGCTGGCGGCACTGCAGCCCGACGACGTCGCGCACCGGGATCTGCAGCTCGAAGATCTCCTCCACGGTGATCACCCGCTCCCGCGGGCCGATGGCCGAAGCCAGGCAGTTGAGCAGGGTGGTCTTGCCCGCCTGGGTGGCCCCGCTGACGAGGATGTTCATGCCCGCGTCCACGGCCGCGTCCAGGAAGCGGGCCGCCGTCGGAGTGAGGGAACCGCCCCGGACGAGGTCGTCCAGCCGGCGCGCCCGGGCGATGAACTTCCGGATGTTCACGGCCCAGTGCCGCCGCGTGATGTCGGGGATGGCCACGTGCAGGCGCGAACCGTCTGGCAGGGCCGCGTCGACGAACGGCATCGACAGGTCCAGCCGCCGGCCCGAGGACTTCAACATGACCTCGACGAGGTCCTGGACCTCCTCCTCGGTCAGGACGATGCCCGTCAGCTCGGAGCGGCCGGACCGCGCGCAGTAGACGGCGTCCGGCGCGTTCAGCCAGATCTCCTCCACGGAGGGATCGTCCATGAGCCGCTGGAGCGGCCCGAGGCCCGCGATGCGGTCGAACAGGTCCTGCCGCGCCGCCACGGGATCCTCCAGGTCCGGCAGCGAGCTGACCATCGCGCGGGACTCGTAGTCCGCGGCCGCGTCCTGGATGAGCGTCAGGACCCGGGCGTGCTCACGCTGCGGGTCGATGCCCTGCCGCCGGACGATCTCCCGGATCTCGTCCTCGAGAATGCGCACCGCATCCATGTGTCCCTCCTGTGCCCGATTCGGCGCCATCCCCAGCGCCGCACATGTCTCGATCAGGAAGATACCCCGTTCCGTCGATGCGTGTGGTCCAGGACACCATGACTGTGGACAACGTGGCGGCGGTCCCGTTCGACGGGGAGTTGTCCACAGGCCGCCCGAACCGCCATCAGGCCGTGGCAGGGTCGTCCCCAGGCGGCCGGACGGGCCGGTCGCCGGTCTCGGGAGGGAGGGGCGGGGATGGCCTGGAGCGTGCGGATCCTGGGCGGGGCCGCTCCCGAGACATGGCGGGTGGAGCACTTCCCCGCCGACGCGGACGAGCAGGACCGGGCGGTGCGGGAACGTTTTCCCGCCCGGTCGCTGCACCGGTGCGCTGCCGGGCGGCGCAGCGTGACGTACGCGGAAGGGGTCGGGAGTGCACCGGCCCGGGGGCCGGAGCTCGCGGTGGTCACCGAGCACGGACCCGATGCCGGCCGCATCGTCCCTCTGGGGGAGGGCGGGTTGAGCGTGGGACGCGGTGGGGCGCGGCTGCTGCTGGACGACCCCTCTGCCCCGTCGCGGCCGATGCGTCTGCGGCTCGCACCCACCGGGCTGCACGTCCACGACGGCCCTCGGGCCACCGGACGCCTGTGGGACGGCCGAAGCCCGCTCCCTGTGGGCCGGACCGCCCTGGGTCTGGTCCGCGGGCCCGGGTCCGCCCTGCCGCGGCCGATCACGCCGGAGCCGCCCGTCGTCGACCTCGGATCCCCACCGGCCCGGCAGTCCGTCGTGATCCCGCTGGTGGCGGCCCTGGGCCCGCTGGTGCTCGGGGTCGCCCTGGTCCTGATGATGGGCAACCCGATGTTCCTGCTGTTCGGCGTGCTGTCCGTGACGGTGGCGCTGGTCATGCTGGCGATGCAGCGCCGCACCCGGCTGCGGCATGCGCGGCTGCTCGCCGCCCGCGCGGACGCGGTCGTGCGCCGGCGGGCTCGGGTGGCGTTGAGCCCCGGTGCGGTGGCCCGCGCCGTCCGCTCCGGCGCGACGGACCGCTTCGGGCTGACGGCGGGGGCCGACGAGGCCGTGGCGGTCTCGTGGGGTTCCGGCGTCGGGGCGCTGTCCCTGTCGCGGGACGACCCGGACGAGGCATGGGTGGAGGCCGTCACGTCGCGGCGCACCGTGATGACGACGTCACCGCCGGAGTCGCGCGTCGTCGTGCTTGGGCCGCCGCGCGATGTGGCCGGGGCCTGCCGGTGGGCGGTGTTCCAGCTCCTGCGGCACGCGGTGGCGGCCGACGGCGCGTTCGTCGTGGAGGCCGGTGGAGTCCGCCGCATCTGGTGGTCGGGCGGGTCCGGCCCGCAGCTGCTGGTGATGGCCCCTGAGGACGCGGCACTGGATCCGGCGTGGCGAGCGTGGCGGGCCGCCATCGGCGACGACGCGGGGACGACGCCCACGGCCCGGACGGATCTGCCCTGGACGCGGTACGACTTCACCGGGCCGCCGCCTGCGCCGGGGGACGCCGTCGTCGACCTGCGCGGGCGCACCGTCGTGGTCCCGGCCGAACAGCAGCGCTTCGAGGACATGGCCGCCGACGGTCTCGCCGACGGTACCCTGGTCGCCTGGCTGACCGAGCTGGCCGACGACGTCGTGGACCTCGGCCTGCTGCCCACCGACGACGGGGACGGCACGCTCACGCCACCGGGGCAGGTGGGCGCCCGCGATGCCGTCGACGGGCTCACCGTGGCCCTCGCCCGGAGCCGTGACGAGGCGGGCGTCGTCGAGATGGACCTGGCCGCCGACGGGCCGCACCTGCTCATCGCGGGCACCACGGGATCCGGGAAGTCGGACCTCCTGCTGTCCCTCCTGCTGGGGGCCGCGGCGCACCACCCGCCGGCCGAGGTCGCGTTCCTGCTGCTGGACTTCAAGGGCGGCGCGTCGTTCGGTCCGCTGGGCGCGCTCCCCCACACGATGAGCCTGGAGACCAACCACGTGGGAGCGGCCTCGTTGCGGGCGCTGAGCGCCATCCGGGCGGAGCTGCATCGCCGCGAGGCCCTCTTCGCGGAGGCCGGGGTCAGCGACTATCCCGGCTTCCGCCGCCGCCATCCGGACGCGGCGCTGCCTCGGCTCGTCGTGGCGATCGACGAACTGCGCGTGCTCGTGGACGACCACCCGGACGCAGCCGCCGTCCTGCAGCGTCTGGCCGCCACGGGCCGTTCCCTCGGCTTCCACCTCATCCTGGCCACGCAGCGGGCCACGGGTGCGGTGGGCTCGGACCTGCGCTCGAACCTGGGCAGCACGATCGCCCTGCGCACCGCGACGGAGCAGGAGTCGTGGGACCTCGTGGGCACGGCCGCCGCGGCCCGGCTCGACCCGCGTCGCCCCGGCTCCGCGATCCTCTCGACGGCGGGGCGCCCGACGGTCTCGTTCCGCGCATCCCAGTGGACGGTCGACGGCGGCACGCCCGTGTGGCGGCGGCTGGGCGAGGCCGCGGCCGCCCCGGCCGTCGCCCCCTGGGAGGCCGTCGTCTCGGTCCTGGTGGAGAACTACGCGG
>NZ_JASDCZ010000033.1:0-20045 GCF_030407635.1 Micrococcus sp. APC 4021 | reverse complement strand
GCCTCATACCTCCTGCGGGAACGCCCCGCCGGCCTCGTTGGCCCCGGCCCGAGTCAACAACGTCATGCCCTCCTACAGCTAGCAACAAGAGATAGGTGAGGAATCGCCCGTCTGTTCCCCCATTCGGCCTCAATCGATTAATACTGTTCTGATAGCCCCAACCAGGAATGTCCTCCTCCAAGAAGGCAGCGCGCCCGAACCCGCCCTGCCCGCCTTCAACAACGACTACGTCTCCGGCACGCAGAACATGAGCCGTCGCTTCACTTGATGAAAACCACATCTCCTTTTGGGTGGATAGGTCCAGACGGCCATGCGGTTGGACGTTGGCCGCACGTAGGTACGGCATCAGCACGTCGGATTCGGAGCCCCTCGTTTGGAGCATCTTCCCCAGCGAGACCGATGCAAGGCGGGAAACCTGGCCGGATATCCAGTGAGCTCGCCCGGAACCCCACCAGTTAGTGGCATCCGTCTCTCGTGCCGGGTTCAGAGCATCAGCAATGGCCTCATATCGGCGTTCTTCTAGTAGACGAACCATTCGTCTTTGTTTCTCGATCAGGGCGTCGATCGTGGCGGTCTCGCGATCGAGGTAGTCCGCGATTCGTCGCTGCTCCTCCCGGCCTGTAGCAGGAACCAGCAGTGATCCCAGATCGCTCGCACTGATCTCCATGAAGGTCGTTCCTCGTCCGAGCGCTTCTAAGATGGGCCTCGCAGCAACAAGGACGTATGCCAGGTACTTCTCGTCGACCGCTGGTGACGGCACAACGGCTTTGCACCCCTGGTTGAACGCAGACCGCCGACTCAGACGACCCACGTAGCCGATCGGTGCCCGACACGACACTGCGAGACCGGAGACTGCGACGGTCGATCCGGTGGAAGCACCGAGCTCAGTCAATGACCGACTCGTCTCAACGATCGAGTCACCGTCGAGTCCACGAAGGTCCGGAGGGGTGACGAACGGCAGGTCTCCGTTCCAGTTCACGTCGTCGGCGCGCGGCGTGCCGCCATTGAGCACCGTCGCAACGTGCGCCAGTTTCATGCCACCGTTGGGCGCGAGGGCACCATGCAACGCTGTCACCGCTCAACCTCCTGCAGGAGTTCGATGATCTCGGCTGTGAGCTGCTTGAGCTCGGCGTCGATCTCCTCGAGCGGGCGGGGCGGCGTGTACGTGTAGAAGAGCCGGGTGAAGGGGATCTCGTAGCCGATCTTCGTCTTGGACTCGTCGATCCAGGCGCCGGGCACGTGCGGGGCCACCTCGGCTTCGAAGTACTCGTGAATGTCCCGACCGAAGGGCACCAGTTCGGTGTCACGCAGCGAGGTGTCCGGCTCCGGCTCACCCGTCTTGTTCGTCACCACCTCTGCCTCGGGGTTGTGCACGCCGATGGCCCCGGTCAGGGCCTTCACCAGTGGAGCGCCGGCGGTCACGCCGTGCTCCTTCAGCGCCTTCTTCAGTTCCAGCACGAAGGTGGGCTGGTGGTCCCAGACCCGGCCACGCAGGGAGGCGAGGGCGGTCTCGAGAGCTGACCGGCCGTCGTCGGGAAGCTTGTCCACCGGCTTGGTGGCGAGCGCCGCCGCGATGGTGGCGTCCTCCACCTCGAAGCGCAGCTGCAGCGGGCGCTCCACGGTGATCTCCCGGTAGCCGAAGTCCTGCGCAGTGAGGACCTTGGAGAACCCGGCGTTGTCCTCGGACTGGGCGTCGAAGTCCCGGTAGATGTCCAGCACGCGCTGTCGGTCCGCCGTGGACAGCTCCTTGTTCTTCGAGCCCACGTTGCGGCGCAGCTTCGTGAAGAACGTGCGGGCGTCGATCAGCTGCACCCTGCCGCGGCGGTCTGCCGGCTTGTTGTTGTCCAACACCCACACATAGGTGGCGATGCCGGTGTTGTAGAACATGTCCGTGGGCAGCGCGACGATCACGTCCACCAGGTCCGACTCCAACAGCCAACGGCGGATCTCGGACGGACCCGAACCCGCCCCGCCCGTGAACAGCGGGGAGCCATTCAGGACGATGCCGGCCCGACCGCCGCCCTCCGAGACCGGACGGAGCTTCGAGGCCACAAGCTGGAGGAACAGCATCTGGCCGTCGCTGATGGCGGGGGCGCCGCCCGGGAAGCGGTTCGCGGCGCCACCGGCGGCGATCTCCTTCTCCACCGCGGTGCGGGAGGCCTTCCAGTCGCCGCCGTAGGGCGGGTTGGAGAGGACGTAGTCGAAGCGCTCGGTCAGGTGGGCGTCGTTCTTGAGGGTGTCCCCGCGAGCGATGCCGTCCGCGTCCTGGCCCTTGCCGAGCAGCTCGGACTTGCAGATGGCGTAGGACTGGTCGTTGAGCTCCTGCCCGAACAGGCGGACCTCCGCGTTCGGGTTCATGCGGCGCAGGCGCTCGTCCAGCAGGGACAGCATGCCGCCGGTGCCGGCCGTGGGGTCATAGACAGTGCGGACCGGGTAGCCGGTGAGGACGTCGTCGTCCGGGGCCGTGAGCAGGTCCACGAGGAGCTTCACCGCGTCGCGCGGGGTGAAGTGCTCACCGGCGGTCTCATTGGAGGCGGCGGCGAAGCGGCGGATCAGGTCCTCGAAGAGGGTGCCCATCTCCGCGTTGGAGACGACCTCCGGGGAGAGGTCGATGGAGGCGAACTGCTGGAGGACCAGGAAGAGGCGGTCGTGCTCGTCCAGCTTGGCGACCGTCTTGTCGAACTCGTAATAGGTGAACAGGTCCGCCACGTTCTGGGAGAACCCGTCCACGTAGGCCAGCAGGTTCGTGCGGAGCAGGTCCGGCTCCTGCAGGATGCGGTCCAAGGTGAAGGGGCTGAGGTTGTAGAACGTCAGGCCCGTGCGGGACTCCACCAGGTTGGCGAGGACGAAGTCCGGATGCCCTTTGGCCGCCAGCTCCGCGAAGAACTCCCGGTGCGGGTCCATGACCGCCTCCATGCGGCGCAGGATCGTCATGGGCAGGACGAGCGTGCCGTACTGGTTCGGCCTGAACACGCCCCGGAGCTGATCCGCGATCCCCCACACGAAGTTCGAGAGGTTCTGGGGAGAGGGCATGGTGGCAGGGCCTTTCGGAGCACGGCGGTGTGGCAGTCGGCCTCATTCTGGCACGGCGACATCCCCAGGTCTCGGCTCTCGCCCGGCACGGCCGATTCCCACTCGGACTCAGTTCGTTGCGCGAACCCTCCGGCGGCCAGACCCACGCACCGAGGCCCCGGTCTGCACCACAGTGAACGATGCATTCCGAGGCCCCGGTCGACGGCTGCGGCCCGTGAGACGTCAGTTCTCGGCGGCCTGGCCCTCCTGCGCGCGGAGCATGGCCCCGAAGGTGGCATCGGGCTCCCCGCGGAAGAAGTCCCGGCCGTAGACCACGAGGCAGAGGATGACGCCCGTCGCCAGGCCCCATGCGGCACCGTTGGACGCCAGCACCGCCGCGGTGACTCCCGCGATTCCGAGATCCTTGACGCTGCGGGCCTCCATGATGCCGACCTTCACGGACACGAATCCCTGGATGAGCAGGGTCAGGGCCAGAGCCACCCCGAGCACCGGCTGCACCAGCGTCACGATCGGCAGCAGCAGGAGCCCGGTGTTCGTGCCCCACCGGAACGACCCCGCCCCGCCGAAGATCGACTTCATCGCCTTGCGGCCTTCCTTGTAGCGCTCCACGATCACGACGTGCATGGCAGACCAGATCGGACCGCACATGGCCACGTCCGGACCGATCATGGACATGAGGGTGTTGCGGCCGCCGAAGATCAGGTGCGCACGGTCCGGGTTGTAGACGACCGCCTCATCCGTGCGGATCTGGTCGGCCTCCTTGAGGATCGCCCGGGACTGGAGGACGTCGCCGAACACGACGATGTAGGTCGCGAGGACGGTGGGAAGTGCGGTGAGGAACATCGAGGCCGGCGGGAGGCCGATGCCGAAGATCGTGTACCCCGCGAAGAGGCCCGCGAAGTCCGGGGTGTTGAACCCCCATTCGATGGTCGGCCACGGGGCTTCACCGGCCAGGGGTGCGATGACCACGGCCAGGAGGATCACCGGGAGGATGCCCAGGTTGCCGATCGTGCGCCACATCGGGTTCTTGGTCCGCATCGCGGCGAACCGGCTGGAGAAGAGCAGGAGGAAGGCGATCCCCACCGCGATCGTGATGGTGACCGGGAAGGTCTCGAAACGCCCTCCGGCGACGAAGATGGACTGGACGGCGGCGATTCCCGCACCCACCAGGACGCCCGCCTTGATGGCGGAGGGGATCAGCGAGACCACCTTGGAGGCGAGTCCCGTCGCACCCAACGTGATCGAGAAGACGCCCAGCATGAACTGGAACGCGATGAGTGCATGCACACGCTCCTCCCCCTCGGGGAACGCTGAGCAGTAGGCCATGACCAGCGGGATCGCCGGGGTGATCCACCCGGGAACCACGGGATCGCCGAGGAGGTGGTGGGTGAGGTACAGGAGGCCGTTGAACACCACGACGGCGAGGGCCACTTCGAACGGCATGCCGAGCAGTTCGACCATCAGAGGGATGGCCGCCAGGTCCACGGCGCACATCAAGAGGCCCTGGACGTAGTCCGGCCACTCGAAGCGGTAGTGCACGAACGGCAGGCGGATCTGGAAGGGCCCTGCCTTCCAATGCGGAGAGACCTCGCCGATGCCTTCATCGTCCAGCGAGTGATGCGCAGTAGTCGTCATGTCCGTGGCCTTCAGTATTCGATGATCTGACGCACCGCACGGCCGTCGGCCAGCTGGTCCATCGCTTCGTTGATGTCCTCAAGCCGCATGGTCGCGGAGACGAGCTTCTCCACCGGAAGCCGACCCTCACGCCACATCTGCTCGTATCGCGGGATGTCGCGAGCGGGCACAGAGGTGCCCAGGTACGAGCCGATGATCGTGCGGGCCTCACCCGTGATGGTGAGCGGTGAGATCTCCGCCGTCTGCTCGGGCGAGGGAAGTCCTGCCGTGACGGTCCGGCCGCCCGGCGCCGTCGCGTTGAACGCCGTCGTGAAGGCCGCCGGATGGCCGGCGCACTCGACGGCGTGGGTGGTCTTGATGCCGCGCTCCGCCATATCTTCGGGCGAGTAGGCGGCATGCGCGCCATAGCTGAGGGCGAGCTCCCGCTTCTCCTCGGACATGTCCACCGCGATGATCTCCTGCACACCGCTCGCCACCGCCGTCAGAAGGCAGGCGACCCCCACGCCGCCGAGGCCGACGATCGCGATGGAGTCCCCCTCTTCCGGGGCCGCGGCATTGAGCAGGGCGCCGCCGCCGGTCAGCACGGCACATCCCAGGACCGCAGCGACGGCGGCCGGCACGTCAGAGCCGACGGGCACCACGGACTTCCGATTCACGACCGCGTGGGTCGCGAATCCGGAGACGCCCAGGTGATGGAGCACCTCGTCACCGTCGCGGTGGAGTCGGACCCCGCCGCCCAGGAGGACGCCGGCGTTGTTCGCCTCCGTGCCGGGAGTGCAGGGCAGGCGACCGTCGGTCTTGCACGCATCGCATTCGCCGCATCGAGGCAGGAACGTCATGACGACCCGCTGGCCGATCTCCACGTCGTCGACACCCTCACCGAGCTCCTCGACGATCCCGGCGGCCTCGTGGCCGAGCAGCATGGGGACGGGCCGAACGCGATGACCGTTCACCACGGACAGATCCGAGTGGCACACCCCTGAAGCCTCCATGCGGACGAGGATCTCGCCTTCGCCCGGGGGATCGAGCTCCAGGTCCGAGACGGTGAGGGGACGGGACGAGGCGTACGGCCTCTGCCGGCCGATCTCCTCGAGAACAGCTCCACGGATCAGCATGTGAGCGCCTTCCAAGACGGGGGTGTGTGATGCAGGCCTCATGGCCGTCTCCCATCCCATCAGCGCTCCCCGTCAAGCGCTATAGACATCCAGTCCATCTCTCACCGAATAAAGTTGGCAGGGTGACCACTGACGCTCTCGACCACCGCCTCCTCCGAGCCCTGCTCGACACGGCTGCCGACCTCGCGGAACTGGCCGACACCGAATCCGTCCTGGCGTCCATCGTTCGGCGCACTCGGGCCCTCGTCGGAACGGACATGGCGTATCTCAGCCTCAATGACCACGCAGCAGCTGAGACATACATCCGCCGGGCTGAGGGCGTCGTGACCCACGCGTACCGGACGATCCGGATGCCCATCGGCACAGGAGTGCTCGGGAAGGTGGCGGAAGGTCTGGCACCCTTCCAGAGCCTCGACTACACCAACGACCCGACGATCACCCACATCCCCCAGGTGGACCACGCGGTGCAGGCCGAGGGCGTCCACGCGATCATGGGCTCACCCCTCGTCGTCGACGGCCGACCGCTCGGCGCCCTGATGGTCGCCGAACGTCGCGCCCGGAGGTTCACCCACTCCGAGGTGACCATCGTCGAGTCACTCGCCAAACATGCCGCCATCGCGATCCAGAACGCGCACCGCTACACGGAGGCACTCAACGCCGTGGGGCGCGCGGGCGCAGACCGGGATCACGAACGTCAGTCCCTGCGTGAGCTCACTCGCCTGGATGAGCTCTCCTCGCGCCAATGCCAGTCCCTTCTGGAAGAACCCAATGAGACGGCCGTGCTCAATCGGGCCGCCGAGCACTTGGGGGTGGAAGTGGAACTCCTCTCCCCCGAACGTCCGACGTCGCCGCTGCGGCCCGCCCCCACCCTCCCCTCGCGTCACACCGCAGGGGTGGCCCACCAGGTCGTGGCGCCGGACGGCTGCACCTGGACGCTCGTTCCCGCAGATCGGGACGCGCGCGACTGGCTCGCCGTCCGCCGCGCCCTCGACTCTGCCGAGGAGAAAGCCCTGGTCAGGACCGCGCAGCACCTCCTGCTCGCACGACGGCTCCGCAGCGCGCGGCGCGCCACCGAGCTCGAGGCGGGCGCCGGCCTGCTGGCCGAACTCGTCGATGATTCCGCCGGTGGAATCGTGCGACGACGTCGGGCGCTCGCCGAGCTCGGCCTGCGCGAGGATTCACAGGTCAGCTTGGTCGTCATCGATCTCGCCGCCGTACCCGAACCTCAGTTCGCCGAGCGAGTGCTCTCACCCGTGGCGGGAGTGCGCCTCAGCGCCCCGCGGGGAAGCACATGGTGCGTGGTCGGCGACCGCCCGGATGTGCCTGCCCGCGTGGAGGCGGCAGTTCGGCATGCGACGGAGGCCGTATGGCAGATGGCCTTCCTTGGGCCGGGCGAGCACTTCCGCGATCTTCCGGGAGCGTTCCACACGCTCGAGAACGCCCTCGCCGTCAGCCGGGTGGCCGGAGGGCTCCACGCCGTGGACGCGTCGACCGTGGGCGCCGTGGGCATGGTCCTCGCCGGGGCCGGCGAGGCGAGCAAGGACGTGACGACCCGCCCGCTGGCGCCGTTGCGCGACCTGCCGCCCCAGCGTGCCTCGGCACTCCGCGAGACCGCACTGGCCTACCTGGACGCCGGAATGAACGTGGCCGAGACGTCCCGTCGGCTCTTCCTCCACCGCAACACGGTCCTTCAACGACTGGAGCAACTCGGCGCCGTCCTTGGGCCCGACTGGCACACGCCTCCGCGCTCGCTCGACCTCCATCTCGCCCTGCTCTCGGCAGCACGCGACGACGGCGGCGCCCCGGGAGTGACAGCCCCCAGCCTCGGGAATCTTCTGCGCACCTGACCCTTCTGACCCGGCCACGGCCGCCGAGAAGGGTCAGATCCGCAGAGGATCCCTGACACACGCCCCCACCACCCCCGCGTACGACAAATACACAACACTCACCTTGCGTATCTCACTGAGGTGTGCCTTACTGGTTTCCGGACCCCCGCCGGAAGGACCCCATGGCCCACGCCTCCACGCACCCCGCTCATCCGCTGCCGCCCGTGGCGCCCCGTCGCCTGCTGCTGGCCCAGCGGCTGCTCCGCGGCGAGGGATCCGTCGAGGTCACGGCCTTCCGCGCCGGCGAGACGCTCACGACGGCCGTCCACGGCGTGAGCGCGGACGGCCGCCTCGTGGTCGCCCACGTCCCCAACCTCCTCGGGTCGCTCGGCGCGTTCCACACGCGCGCGCCGCTGGACGTGCGCGTGGACGTCCTGCGCGACGCCCTGGACCTCACGCTCCCCACCCGCCTGGCGTCCGCGCATCTGCTCGGCACCCTGCGCTGGTGCCGGGACTCGGCCGAGGTCGCGGAGCTGAGGCTGCGCGGTCGCGTCGCGGACCTCGTGGCCGACGTCGGCCCACGGGTGCGCGTGGGCGTCGTCGAGACCCAGCGGATCCTGTTGCACGACGTCGACGGCGTCGCCGTGTTCTGCCGCCACACCCTGCCGCTCACGTCGCGCGGGCTCGTCGACCAGGCCGAGCTCGCAGACCTGGCGGACGACGTGCTGGGCACCGCCCCCGAGGTGCTCGCAGACCTGGCCGACGCCGTCGCCCTGGGCCTGCTGCCGGGCGAGAGCACCCCGTTGCAGGTCGGCACCGGATCCCTGCCCGAGTCCCCCGCCCACGCCCTCGACGCGGACGAAGCCGGGGTGACCCTGCTGCGCGTCCGCGACGGCGAGAGCACCGCGGTGCATGTGGCCCTGCCCGGTGCGGGCCGACTCGACCACAGCCCCCGGCACGCCTGGCGGCGACTGCTGGACGCGATCCCGGCGCGGGTCGCCCACCCCTGAGGGGCGGCGTCAGTCGATCGTGTAGGTGGCGCAGGTGGCCACGTCCGTGACCTCGATGCCCTCGGCGGTGCAGGCGAGGTCGGCGTTGTAGGTGCACTCGAGGCGGTGGCACGCACCGACGGTCGAGGCGCCCTCGGTCACCGGGCGGCGGACGTCGAGCTGGACGAAGGTGCCGCAGCCGGGCGTGCGGTCGGAGCCGGCGACGGTGATGGCCAGGGCGTTGCAGGACGTCTCGGTGTTGAAGGCGCAGGCGCTGGCGGCGCAGGTGTGGACGGCGGTGGTCATGGCGTGATCCTCCCGGTTCGGGCCCGCCCCGGACCGGGGCGGTGCTGCTCGAATCGAGATTACTCCGGTCCACGAATAGCACAAGAGGGGTGATCCTTAGTCGATAGACGTTTAGCGCAAATGCATTTTGCGCATTGTCGTGTGTCGTATGGACCGACGTCGTGCCCGCCGGCCGCCCGGAATCTTCTGCATCTCTGGCCCTTCTGGCGACCACGCGCCCACTCAGAAGGGTCAGATGCGCAGACGATCCGCCGTCCACGCCTCCTGAGCAGCCCCGGCAGCCCCGGCAGCCCCGGCAGCTCCACCACCCTGGCCGAGTCCGCCCCGCGCTCCTAGCGTGAGGCCATGAGCACCCATCGCCTGTCCTCCACCGCCCTCGGGTTCGCCGCCGGACTGGGCACCGCGGCCGCTGTCACCGCAGCCCGCAAGATCGCCCTCATGGGCGCCGTCGGGAAGGGCCACCCGCTCAAGCACCGCCTCCTGGACGCGGCATCCGGCCTGGTCCAGCCGAAGTACCCCATGGGCGCGATGAGCACCTATCTCAACGGACTGCACTTCTACGCCGACGACCTCGGCCGACAGGTCGAAGCCAGCCACTTCTGCATCCACCTGCGCCACGACCTGCACCAGTGCGTGATCTTCGACCGCAACGCGCCGGACGCACGGCTGATCGGCATCGAGTACATCATCAGCGAGGAGCGGTTCCGCAGCCTCCCCGACGAGGAGCGGCGCCTGTGGCACAGCCACCACTACGAGGTGAGCTCCGGCGCCCTCACGGCCCCCGGGGTGCCCGAGCTGGCCGAGCACAGTTACTTCGAAGACCTCATCCACACCTACGGGAAGACGTTCCACACCTGGCAGTACGACCGGGACGACTTCCCGTACGGCATCCCCCAGCTGATGATGGGCCTCACCGGCGACGGCCAGGTGGACGAGGCCCTCCTGCGTGCCCGGGACGAGCGCGTGGGCGTGGACACCGCGGCCAAGCGGCGCAACCGCGCGGACATCCCGGTCCCGGACGTGGTGCCGGGGGCGAACAGCTGGGAGCGCGGGCGGGTCGTGCAGACCACGCTCGAGGAGCGCCCGGTGCGGGGCCGCGACAACTGAGGGCGGCGTCGTCGGCAGGGCGCCGTTTCCCGAACGACAGCGGTGCGACACGCCGCCGTTTCCCGAACGAAAACGCTCGGCGGGCCGGCGCCATCATCCGGATCGGGCGGGGGCGCCCCGCGTGGGACAGCACGTTCGCCGCACGTGTCGCGTCAGCGAGAACGCTGGGCTCAGACCTTCCCCTTGAGCAGTCGGTGCCAGTAGATCCGGGGCTGGCCGAAGCGGTCGAAGGCCGCCGTGCTCTTCCGCGGCTTCGTCAGGTCCACGCCGGGGATCGACCGGTCCTCGGAGCCGTCGCGGACGTGCTCGTCCAGGACCAGCTCGTCCCGGCTGACCATCACGGGGATCACTGTGTAGCCGTCGTACTTCTGGAGCGGCTTCCCCGCGTCCGCGGCCTGGATGTTCTGGGTCAGGATCTTGACCTGCCGGCGCAGGGCTCCGCCGGAGGGCCGTGTGCCCAGGGCGGCGGCGTCGCCCAGCGCCCACACGTGCGGGTGCACGGGATGCCGCAGGGTCGCGGGATCCGCAGCCGCCAGGCCGGCCTCGCCGTCGTCCGCCAGGCCTGCCTCGGCGATGAACTCCGGGGCCCGCACCACGGGCGTGATGTACGCGGCCGCGACGTCGGTGATCCGCTCACCGGTGTTGAGCACCACCTCGCGGGCCTCGTGGTCCACGGCGTTCACCTCTGCGCCGGCGTGCACATGGATGCCGTACCTCGCCACGGCCTCGGCCAGGGCGGGGTCGATGGTCTGCCGGTCCAGGATCCGGCCGTACGGGGTCACCAGGTGGACGTCCACGTCCGGCAGGATCCCCGTGCGCTCCCATGCCGCGCAGGCCAGGAACAGCGCCTTGAGCACGGTGCCGCCGCACGAGGAGGGCTCAGCCGGCACATTCGCCACCACACGGTCCCCCGCGGCCACACGCGACAGCAGGGCCCGGGCGGCGTCCACGTGCTCGGGCACGTGCGCACTCGCCGCCCATCCGGCGGCGTAGGCCTCACGCAGCCCGTCGATCGCACCCCACCACGGGGTCAGCCCCGGGCAGAGCACGAGGTGGCGGAAGCCCACGGTCAGCCCGGTGGTCGTCACCGCGGTCCGTTCCTCGGCGTCCACGGCCACGACGTGGTCCGGGATCCATTCGACCCCGTCCGGGATGACGGCCCGCATCGGCCGTTCGAACCGGGCCATGTCCGCCTGCCCGCCCGCCGCGTAGTTCAGCATCGGCCGGTAGCGGTGCAGCTGTTGGCCGTCGGCGATGGCGACCCGCCCCTGCCGCTTCCGCCGCAGTGCGGCGGCCAGGGACACGCCGGCGTTGCCGCCGCCGACGATCAGGATGTTGTACTGCTCGGTCACGTGGTCCTCCGTAGGATGACGGGGTCAAGGGAACGGCACGACCGCCCCCGCAGACGTGTTCCGCGGCGGACGGGACGTGCCGCCCATCCTCCACTGGGGGCCGGGGCCGGCGCTAGGTCGCAAGGCCCAGCAGTCGCAGCTGGTCGGCGTACTTGCGCATCCCGGCCTCCACAGCCTGCGGATTCTGCGCGTACCAGTCCAGGTGGGTCTGTCGCAGCTGCTCGGCCGGGACGGTCTGTCCGGCCACGGTCCAGTCCTCGGTCGGCTCGGCGTCGAGGTCGAGGGCCTCCACCACGACCGCCTCGAGGGGCGCGCGCACCCCGCCGAGGAGCACGCGGGAGGCGGGCACGGGCTGGACGGCGACGTCGCCCGGCAGGCGCTCGGCCACGCGCTCGGCCACGCGGGTCAGCAGCGTGTTGGTCGGGTGGTTCACGGTGTAGAAGCCGACGCCCCGCTCCGCCGCCACCAGATCCGCCATGGACAGCGTCCCCTTCGCCTCCTCCCGCGCCCGCAGCGCCTGCACGGACGCGGCGGCGGCCTCACGGATCGCCGCCGGCGCCACCTGCCGACGACGGCCCGTCGCCGCCTCGGCCAGCACGCGCAGGTCGTGGTACGGCACGACGGGCGGGTCCTCCCCCGGCCGCTCGGCCGCCCCGGGCGCGAACTTCCAGTTGCGGAGGGTGACCTGCCAGGGGAAGCGCGAGACGTCGTACACCACGGGGATCCGCACCACGGCGGCGTCCTCGGGCAGCCGGGCCACGAGCTGGTCCGTGCCGATGGGCATGCCCCGGTAGTCGTGCGGGATCGGCTGGGTGACGAGGGCCTTCACGCGGGGCAGCAGCCGCTCCAGGTGCTCGGCCTCGTCCGGCTGGGCCTCGAAGGCGGGCGGCACGCGCACGCTCACCAGGTCCGCCCCGTGCAGCGGTGTGCCGGGCTCCCCGCCGAGCAGCCGCCGGTACGACTCGCCCTGGCAGTTGCCCCACACCAGCAACAGGTCGCCCTCGGGCAGGTCCTCGAGCCCGTAGAAGTGCCCGTAGTGCCGGCGTCGTCCCTCGTCCTCGTGCACGCCTGCGTCCTCTCTGCTCAGCCGTCCTCGCGCCGGATCCAGTCGACGCCCGCCGTCCCGAACCACCAGGCCAGGAACGCGGCGAGCGCCACGAAGTCCAGCTCGTCCAGCTCGCTCATCGATCCTCCCGTGTTCCGTCCTGCCCGCGATTGTGCCAGCCCCGCCCCGCGGACGCCGCCACCGCGCCCGCGCGCACGTCAGCGCGGCGAGCACGGCGCGCTCGGCCCGCTCGCCCGGCTCGCCCAGCACCTCCACGCGCTCGACGCCGGCCCGTTCCAGGCGCAGCAGCCACGCGGCGACGGCGTCCGCGTCAGGCCGGGCTCCGGCCGCGTCGGGCCGCAGCGGCACGCGCACGTCCACGGACCAGTCGGGCACCGACCGCACGGCCTCGAGGTCACCGCGCGCCGGCGCCGGCGGCAGGTCCTCGGGCGCCGCCGCGCCGCCGTCGGGCTCGCCCAGCAGCCGCACGCGGGGGTCGCCGAGCGCGCGCGCCGCCGCCTCGTCGAGGCCGCCCACGACGCCGACCCGCGCCCCCGGCGCCGCGCGCAGCACGGCGTCCACCGCCACCACGGCCGCCGCCGCGCCGTCCGCGCCCTCCGGCACCCGCACGTGCGCCCCGACCCGCAGCGGGCCGGCCAGGGACAGGCCGTGGCCGCGGGCCGTCGTCGCGGGGATGCGCGAGGCCAGCACGAGCGCCTCGCGGGCCTTCACCCGGGCGGCCTCGGCGGCGTCGCCGCGTCCGCCGAAGTCGGCGCCGGCCTGCCACGCCACCGCGTCCGGCGCGTGGCGCAGCGCCGCCCCCACGCGCCACAGCCGGTACGCCAGCTCCCAGTCCTCCCCGCCGTAGCCCACGAAGGCGGGGTCGAAGCCGCCGGCGTCCTCGTAGACCTCGCGCGCCACCGTGAACACGGCCGAGATGACGTACCGGTAGCCGGTGGAGTCGGCGCGGCGCAGGTCGTCCGTGGCGCGGTACCCGTCACCCAGCCAGGCCGGCTCGGCCAGGCGGGCGTCCGCGGGCACCTCGTGCCCGGGCTGCCATCCGTGCGCCCAGGCCCGTTCCAGCCAGGCCTCGGCGAGGTGCCGCCGCCGACCCACCACCGCGGCGTCCCGGGGCGCCTCGGCCACCGCCGCCAGGGCCGCGGCGAGGTACCCGGGCTCGGGGAGCATGTCCCCGTCGAGGAAGGCGAGCACGTCGCCGTCGGCCGCCTCCGCCCCGAGCGCCCGGGCCGCCGAGGCGCGGAACCCGCGGTCCGGCTGGCGCACGGTCACCACGTCGAACGGCAGGCCCGGGTCCACCCGGGGCGGGACGGGCGAGCCGTCGTCGGCCACCACGAGCTGCAGCCCGCCGGTCAGGCCGCGCTGGGCCGCGAGCGCGGCCGTGAGCCGGTCGAGGTCCGCCTGGGCCCGGTAGTAGGGCACCACCACGGAGACGGCGGCGCTCACGTCCACCTGTGCACGCGGCGGAGCACGTCGAAGAGCATCCGCGCGCAGTCCTCGGCCCCGGGCGAGAGGTCCACGCCGGGGCCCAGCCACGTGCGCTCGGGGTCCTCGACCGCTTCGGCGATCGCCTCGGCCATCGCGTAGGCCGGCGACCCGTTCGGGTGCACGAGCCGCAGGGTGCCCGGGCGCAGCCTCTCCATCTCCTCGGTGTACCGGCCCGCCGAGGCGATCGCCCGCCGTCCCACCGAGGTCCACGCCGCCAGGGACCCGGACGCGGACACGTTGCGGTGCGCCGCGAACGGGATGCCCGCCGAGAGCAGGGCCGCGTCCGCGAACTCGTCCGGCACGAACCCGGTGACGCGGAACTCCAGGCCGCGCGCCTCGGCGTCGCGGGTCAGCTCCGCCACGAGGTCGTCGTGCCCGATGCTGACGGGTCCGAGCGCCGTCAGCCGGCGCGGCGCCCCGGAGTCCGGGCCCCACTGGCGGTGCAGCTCGGTGAGGGCCTCCAGGGCGAGGGCGTGCCCCTTGCCCGGGTAGACGAAGCCGAAGAGCACGAGGTCCCGGTCGAGGCCGGCCATGCTCTCCGGCACCACCGGCTCGGCGCGGGCGGCCGCGGCCCGGCGGTCCTCCACGGGCAGCGGGACCACGTCCGCGGCCACGTCCACCAGGTCCGCCAGCAGCGCCCGCTCGTGCTGCGAGGAGACCACGACGCAGTCCACCGCCTGGGCGAGCCGCGCGTATGCCTCGCCGCGGCGGCGGTAGCGGCCGTCGCCCTCGGCGGGCTGCGGGATGTCGTGCAGGGTGAGCGTGGTGCCCTCGGGCAGGACGTCGACGAGCAGGTCCGCGGCGGCGGTCGCGGTGGGGCCGAACAGCGCGTCCGTGACGTCCAGGTGCACGGCGGCGCCCAGCGCTCGCGCCTCCTCCAGCACGGGCACGAGGCCCCGGAACGCCGCGACGTCCTCCGCCGTGAGCAGCTCCACCTCGGCGCCCACCCGACGGAGGGCGGCGGCGGTCTGCCGGCCATGGCGCACCACGCCGTGCTCCGGCGCGCCCACGGTCACGTACAGCACACGTCCCTGCGGCTGCGAGTCCACGTCCACGATCCCCTTCACCTGCGGCGGCGCTCCTCGACGCGGCGGCGCGCCGGAACGGACAGGATGCCGCTGCTCCGATTCTCCGATCCTGCCCTGACAGACTAGATTCCGCGACCCCCGACCCGGGACGGGGACACGCCGCCCGCGCGGCGTCGCATCCCCCAGGTCAGGAGGCCCTCCCCCGTGAGCATCACCGTCCAGCACGTGCCCGCGCAGCACCCGTACACCCGCGCGATCCGCCCCCTCGACCCGGGCGCCGCGCCGGACGTGGAGTTCCTGCCGGACCCGCCGGTGCCGGGCGCGCCCGCGCACCAGTGGTGGCCGCCCCGGGCCCTGCACGCGGAGTGGCTGGCCGAGCACCGCCCGGACGTGCTGCACGTGCACTTCGGCTTCGAGCACTTCAGCCCCGCCCAGCTGGCCGCCGCCCTGGACGCGCAGCACGCGCACGGGGGCGCCGTCGTCGTGACCGTGCACGACCTCGAGAACCCGCACCTGACGGACCAGGGCCCCCACCGAGACCGCCTGGCCGTGCTGCTGGGCCGCGCGGACGCCGTGCTCACGCTCACCCCCGGCGCCGCGGCGACCCTCGCCCGCGACTACGGCGTGCGCGCCCTCGTGGTCCCCCACCCGCACATCGTCCCGCTCGAGGACCTCGTGGCGCAGGGCGACGACGACGCCCCCGGCGCGCTGCCCCCCGACGCGTCCGACGACGGCGACGGCGCGGCCGCCCCCGCCCGCCTGCTGGTGCACGCCAAGGACCTGCGCGCCCAGGTGGCCCCGGTGGCGCTGCTGCCGGTGCTCGCCGCCGCCGTCGCGACGCTGGCCGACCGCGGCCTCGACGCGCGGGTGACCGTGGAGGTCCAGGACACCGTGCAGGACGAGGACGCCCTGGCCGCGCTGCGCGCGGGCTGCGCCCACCACGGCTTCGAGCTGTGGCAGCACGACCGGCTCGACGACCCCGCCCTGCACGCGCTGCTGCGCGACGTGGACGTGTCCGTGCTGCCGTACCGCATCGGCACCCACTCGGGCTGGGTGGAGATGTGCCGGGACCTGGGGGTGCCGGTGGCCGTCGCGGACATCGGGCACATCGCGGACCAGTCCGGCGCCTGGTTGACCCCCGACTCGCTCGCCGCGTTCGACCCGGAGGATCCCGACTCCCTCGCCGACGCGCTCGAGACGCTCGTGCGCGCCCGCGCGCGCACGGCCCCCGCCGATCCCGCCGCCCGGGCCCGGCAGCGCCGTCGCGTGGCGGCCGCCCACGTGGCGGTCTACCGCGAGGCCCTCGCCCGGGCGCGCGGAGCGTTGCCGAGCGTGTCCGTGCTGGTCATCACGGGGCACCGGGACGAGCACCTGGCCCGCGTGATCGCCGGGCTGGAGCGCTCTCACCGCCGCCCGGACCAGGTGGTCGTGGTGTTCATGGGCCAGCCGGACGGGCGCGTCCCGGCCACGGACCTGCCCGTCACCGTGGGGCACGTGGCCGCCGACGCCGGCCTGCCCCTGGCGCAGGCCCGCAACCGCGCGGCCGAGCTCGCCACCGGCGAGATCCTCGTCTTCCTCGACGTGGACTGCATCCCGGCCGCCGAGACCGTCGGCGTGCTGGCCACCGAGGTCGCGGCCCACCCCGGGTCCGTGGTGATGGGCCGGCCCCGCTACCTGCGGCCGGGCTGGACCCGCGACGTCGGGGAGGCCGACCTGACCTCGCATCGCGCCGACGCCCTGCTGCGCCGCCTCTCCGTGCCCCACCGGGCGCGCGCGCACCTGACCGCCGGCCCCTCGGACGAGTGGCACCTCGTGTGGACGCTGATCCTGGCACTGCGGCGCGCGGACCTGGCCCGCATCGGCGGTTTCGACGCGGGCTTCACCGGCTACGGCGCCGAGGACACGGACCTGGCCTTCCGCGCCCGCGACGCCGGCCTGACGCTGCGGTTCAGCCCCGCCGAGGCGTTCCACCAGCACCACGGGGTGATGACCCCGCCGCTGCACCACCTCGAGGACATCCTGGTCAACGCCCGCCGTTTCCGGCAGGTGCACGGCCGATGGGCCATGGAGGGGTGGCTGCGCGCGTTCGCGGATGCGGGGCTGATCGCGTGGGACCCCGAGGGCGAGCGGCTCGAGCTGCTGCGTCACCCGACGGAGGCGGAGCTGACGGCCGCCCGCCGCGACGACGCCGCGTACTGAGTGCCCCGACGGTCGGGGGCGAGCGCGGGCCGGACTCAGCCCAGGGCGCCCTCGATCGCCGCCTCCCAGCGCCGCCGGTACTCGTCCGGCGCCACGAGCAGCAGGCCCGCGAGCCGGTCGGCGGCGGCCGGGTCCGCGAGGGCGCCGCGCACCGCGCCGGCCCAGTCCGCGTCCGGGTCCTCCCACGCGCACCACGGCACGCCCGCGGCCCGGTGGATCTCGCGGACGAACACGCGCTGCTCGTCGAACGGCCGCGGTTCGGGGGCGAGCACCACGGGGCGGCCGGAGCGGGCGGCATCCACCACGGCGTTGTGCCCGGCCGAGACCACCACGACGTCGGCGTCCGCGGCCCGGCGGGCCGGCGCCTGGACCCAGCCGTGCAGCGTCACGGTGGTGGGCATCGCCTCCGCCGCGAGCCCGCCCGGCGCCTCCGGCTCGCCCACCCCGGCGATCGGGCCGTACACCTCCCACGTCGCCTCCGGCACGGCGGATGCCGCCCGGGCCAGGTCCGCGGCCCGCACCCCGCCGCCGCCCGTCCCGGCGATCACGGCGACGCGCGGGGCGGCGCCGGCGGACGACGTCGTCGTGGCGCGGGCGCCGAGCCGGCCGGTGACGTCCGCGACCCCGAGGTAGGCGACCCGGTCCGCGTGGGCGGCGCGCCAGGCGGGGACCTCGAGCTCGGCGGCGTAGTGGGCGAAGAGGCCGTCGGCCTCGGCGTACACGAGGGCGTGCGCGGGGTCGGTGCGCTCGCCGTGCATGCGGCGGTGCAGCACAGGCCAGCCCGCCAGGCGCAGGAACAGGGCCGCCTCCACGGACACGTCCACCACGCACACGTCCGGCTCCACCCGCTGCGCCGCCGCGTGGAGGGCGTCGAAGCGAGCCCGGATCTCGGGCCCCACCGGGGACCAGTGCAGGGGCGAGCGCGCCGGCTGCTCGTGGCCGGGCACGAGGTCCGAAGGCAGCGGGATGACGGGGACGTCCGCGGGCAGCAGTGCGGCCGCCCGGGGGTGGGCGGTCACGACCGTCACGTCGAACGCCCCGGTCGACGCCAGGCCCGCGGCGTGCCGCATGTGCCCCGCCCCGTGCTGGTGGGCGTAGTAGAGGACCCGCCTGCGGGCCGGGGCCATCAGAGGGACTCCAGGTCCGCCGCCTCGGCGGACGGGCGCGGGACCCTCCGCGGGTCGAACCCGTATGCGTCCTCGGCGGCGGCGAGGTCGCGGGCGTCCTCGGCGGCCTGCTCGAGCAGGTCCACGTAGCCCTCCACCATGGTCTCCGCGCTGAACCGACAGGCCCACGCACGCACGCGTCCCCGGTCCTTGCGGCGGGCGTGACGGATCGAGACCGCGAGCTCCTGCGCCGTGTGGTGCACGGCCAGTGCGCCGGCCTGCGGGGCGACGATCTCCCCCATCGCGCCGCTGAGCAGCGCGGCCACCGGCACGCCGAGCGCCATGGCCTCGACCACGGCGAGCCCGAACGGCTCGGCCCACAGGGGGGTGGCCAGGAAGACCTCGCCCGTGGCGAGCATGTGCGGCAGCGCGTGATGGTCGAGGTGGCCGTGGTAGACGGTGTCCGGACCGAGCCGCGGCACGACCTCGCGGGCGTGGTACTCCTCGTCCGAGATCGGCCCGGCGAAGTGCAGCTCCATGCCCGCGATCCGGGCGGCGTCGATCGCCACGTGCAGGCCCTTCTCCGCCGTGATCCGGCCCGACCACACGGCGCGGCCGCGCACGGGGACGGCGTCGGAGACCCACTGGTGCAGCTCGATCCCGTTGGGCACCACATCCACCCGCGGCAGCCGATGCTGCCAGGCCAGCGCGTTCGACGCGGACACCGAGGCCCACCGATGGTGGTCGGGGGCCGTCCAGCCCGGGGCGTCGACGACGGCCAGCACCTCCGCCAGCGTGGCCGGCGTGTGCAGGACGGTGACCATGGGGCGGGCGCGCAGCAGCTCGAGCGGCGCCGGGGAGAGGGAGTTGTTCAGGACGGCGTCGGAGTCGTCATCGAGGATCAACGCGCAGGCCCGGCGGGCGGCCGCCTCGCGCACGCGGGCGCCCGCGCGGCCCGGGCCGGCGCCCTCGGCGGGCAGCACGGCGACGACGTCACCCGGCAGCCGGGTGCCCTCCCGTGCGTAGACCGTGACGTCGTGGCCCCGGCGCACGAGGTGCTCCACAGTCATGGCCGTGTGCATCTCCAGCCCGCCCTCGTAGGGCGAACGGATGGGGTGGAGCATGTGGGTGAGCACGCTGATGCGCATCGGCGTCCCCTTCCCGGCCCGGGCCGGGCCGAACGGCCCCGTGCGGGGCGGCAGAAGCGCGACTGACCTGCGGTGAGACGACCGCGTCACGTCCGCGCTGACGTACCCCGGCACTGTAGACACCCGGGGGGTCCCCCCGGAAGCGCCGACCCCCCTCCCGGGGGTGAGGGCAGGGCAGGCGCACACCCCCCCGTCACGAGAAAGTCCCGGCCCGCGATCTCAGGGATCGCGGACCGGGACGGCCCGTGGAGCTAAGGGGAATTGAACCCCTGACCTTTTCATTGCGAACGAAACGCTCTACCAACTGAGCTATAGCCCCAGGTCATGCCCTCCCGCAGGAGTGCACCGGACCATCATACGCCCGACGCCCCCGATCCTCCAATCCGGCGGCGCCCCGCGGCGACCACGCCGAGCACCACACCCGCCAGATCCGCGACGACATCCACCGGGTCCCCCGTCCGCAGCGGCACCCACGCGTGCTGCACGAGCTCGCTCACCGGCGCGTGCACCGCGAACGGCAGCGCCCACCACGCGCTCCGCCCCCGCCCCACGGCGAGGAACGCGGGCAGCGCGAACACGGCCACGTGGATCGCCTTGTCCAGTCCGGGCACGGTGAACCCGGCCTCCGGCACCTGCTCGCCCGGCAGGTA
>NZ_JASDCZ010000032.1:0-20313 GCF_030407635.1 Micrococcus sp. APC 4021 | reverse complement strand
GCTCAGCAGCGCCAGGGCCGCGTCCGCGCGGCCCTGGCGCTGCTGGGCCTGCTGGGCGGCGCGGGCGCGGACGGGGTGGGCATGCCCCCATCCTGCCGTGTCGGACGGGGCGGCACATCCGGGGAGGATTCCGGGAGTTCCCGGATGGGCGGGGGCCGCAGGCGGACGAGGATGGAGACATGACGAGCACACACGACCCGTTCACCGGCCCCGGCCCCCACGTCGCCCCCGACGGAGCCGCCTCGGGCGAGACCGGCCCCGACGGACTGAACGCCCTGCCGGGCTGGCTGCGCCGCGCCGTCCTGAGCTGGGGCGTGCGCCGCTCGCCGGCCTCGTGGGTCGGCGGGGTGCTCGGCGGGGTGGCCGAGCGCTACCGCATCGACCCGCTGCTCGCCCGCGGCGTGTTCGTCGCCGTGTGCATGGTCTCCGCGGGCCTGGGCCTGCTGGCCTACGCGGCCGCCTGGGCCGTGCTCCCCGACGCCGACGGACGCGTGCAGTTCGGCCGCCTGCGCCGCAGGGAGTGGCAGGACGCCACCGTGGCCATCGGCGTGATCGGGGCGATCGGCGCCCTCAACCTGCTGCTCGGCGCCGGGTTCACCCTCATCGCCCCGGCCGTGGGCGGCCCCGGCTCCCTCCTGGGCCTGGGCGCGCTGGCCGTGCTCGTCTGGTGGCTCGTGACCCGCTGGGACGGCCGGGCGCAGGCCCGCGTGGCCCCGGGCCGGGCCCCCGACGCCGACCAGCCCAGCCACGCCGTGCCGCGCCCGGCCTGGTACGTCGGCGGAGGTCCGCGCGAGCGGGCGGCCGAGGTCACCGACCCGCACGGCTTCCACCCCGAATGGATCGACCCCGCGACCGGCACCTGGCGCGACCACGTCCACTCCCGCGAGCGGCGAGCCGCGGCGCGCCTGGCCGAGGAGGCCCCCCGGGCAGCCACCGCCCCGACCGGCTCGGGGTCCGCAGCCACGGCCGCGAAGCCGCGCCTCGGGCCGATCGCGCAGGCCGCCACCTACGCCGGGGCCGTCCTCGCCGCGCTCGCCGCCCTCGGGATCAGCCTGCTGCTCGGTGTCGGTCCGACCCCCACGCTGCTGGCGGTGCCGATGCTCGTGGCCGCGCTCGCGGTGATCGCCCCCGTCCTGCTGGGCGCTCTGCTCAGCGGCCGTCGTCCCGGCACCCTCGGCCCGGCGAGCGGCATCCTCGTGGGTGCGACGGCCCTCCAGGTCGCCGTCCTCGTGGCCCTCGGCTGACCCGCCGCCCGTCGCCCGTCCCCTGACGCGACGCGGCGGGCACGCCTAGGGTGGTGCCGACCCCCACGAGAACGCCCGAGAGGACCCCCATGCGCGTCGGAATGCTCACCTCCGGAGGCGACTGCCCCGGCCTCAACGCCGTCATCCGCTCCGCCGTCCTGCACGGCATCAAGTCGTACGACATGGAGATGGTGGGCATCCGCCACGGGTGGTCCGGCCTGATCGAGAAGGACGTCGAGGACCTGCCCCGCTCCCGCGTGCGCGGCCTGGCCCGCACCGGCGGCACCATCCTCGGCACCTCCCGCACGCACCCCTACAACGCGGAGGGCGGCGGCCCGGAGAACATGCTCCGCAACCTGCGCGAGCTGGACATCGACGCCGTCATCGCGATCGGCGGCGAGGGCACCCTGGCCGGCGCGAACCGCCTGGCCGCGGACGGGCTGCCGATCGTGGGCGTGCCCAAGACGATCGACAACGACCTGCAGGGCACCGACTACACGTTCGGCTTCGACACGGCCGTGCAGATCGCCACGGACGCCATGGACCGGCTGCGCACCACGGGCGAGTCCCACCACCGCTGCATGGTCGCCGAGGTCATGGGCCGCCACGTCGGCTGGATCGCCCTGCACTCGGGCATGGCCGCCGGCGCCCACGCGATCCTCATCCCCGAGGTCCGCACCCCGATGTCCCAGGTCGCCGAGTGGGTGCAGCAGGTCCACGACCGCGGTCGCTCCCCGCTGGTCGTGGTGGCGGAGGGCTTCGTCCCCGAGGGCCACGACGATCCGCTGGCCGAGGCCGGGGTCGAGGCGTCCGGCCGGCCGCGTCTGGGCGGCATCGGCGAGTGGGTGACCCGCGAGATCGAGGAGATGACGGGCATCGAGACGCGCAGCACCATCCTGGGCCACATCCAGCGCGGCGGCGCCCCCACCGCCACGGACCGCGTGCTCTCCACGCGCTTCGGCATGGGCGCCGTCGACCTCGTCGCCCAGCGCCGCTGGGGACAGATGGTGGCGGCCAACGGCACGGAGATCATCTCCATCCCCATGAGCGCCGCCCTCAAGGGCCTCAAGAAGGTGCCGGTCTCCCGCTACGACGAGGCGAAGATCCTGTTCGGCCGGTGAGACCCGACCACCCCGCCGTCGGCGTGCTGGCCCTCGGGCTGGCGCGTCGGCTCGGCCTGCCCGACACCGCGCTCCTGCCCGGCGACGCCCCGGCGGCGGGCGCCGAGCCGCGCCGCATCGAGGTGGCCCGGCAGGGCGTCGCCGAGGCGGAGGTGCTGGCCCTGCCCTGGGCCACCGTCGTGGCGGGGCCGGCGTGGTTCACGCGTGCCTGCCGCGGCGTGCCCGCCGAGGCGCTGGGCGTGGAGTCGGCCCTGCTGCGGACGGCGGTGCGCGCCGCCGCCGGGGAGGCCGTGCGCTCCCGCGGCGAGTTCACGCTCTACGCCGCCGAGGAACCGCCGCCGGTCGACCCCTCGCGCACCGTCGCCGTGTCCGACGACCCCACCCACGTCCACGCCGTGGTCGCGCAGGCCCCCGCAGACGACGTGGCCGAGGCGGGTGTCCCCTCCTGGGAGTCCTCGGTCGCGCTCGTTCCCGACGACGGCGCGGGACGGGCGATCGAAGCCGCGGTGGCGGCGGCGGGGCATCGCGTGACGGGCGGCGTGCTGGCCTCGCTGGGCACCCTCACCCCACCGCGGCTGCGCGGTCGTGGGCTCGGCCGCTACGCGGTGGCCGTGGCGATGGACCGGGCGGCGCTGGAGGGGCTGCTGCCGTTCGCCGAGGTGCCGGCGGGCCACACAGCCGCGCACCACGTGGCGATCGCCGTCGGGCTGGAGGCGGCGGGCACGCGGACCGTCCTCGCGCTGGACTGAGCCGGCGAGTCGGTCAGCGCAGGCGGCCCACGCCGCGCGGTCGGCCGACGACCTGCCCGGCGTCCGGGGACACGAGCGGCTCCTGGCTCGCGGCGATCCAGCCGCCCTCGGCGGCACCGTCCTCGCCGGGAGCGTCCTCGCGGACCAGCAGCTCGGCGTCCACGGGCACCGTGCGCTTGAGCAGCGCCAGGGCGACGGCGCCCGCCTCATGGTGCTGGGCCGCGGCGGTGACCGTCCCCACCGGACGGGCGGCGGCGCGGGCCTCGGGCGTGTCCTCGGCCGGCCGGAGGATCACGGGGGCACCGTGCTCGGGGAGCGCGTGGACGGAGCCGTCCAGGAGCAGGCGGGTGAGGCGGCGGGGCGGGCGGCCCAGGTTGTGCACGCGCGCCACGGTCTCCTGACCGCGGTAGCAGCCCTTCTCGAGGTGCACGGCGGTGCGCAGCAGGTCCAGCTCGTGCGGGATCGCGCGGTCGTCCACGTCGAGGGCCCGGCGGGGGCGGCCGGCCTCGATGCGCAGCGCCTCGGCCGCCGTCGTGCCCGCCAGGGACCAGCCCGCGAGCACGCCCGTGCCGAGCGCGCGGACGGTGGCCTCGAGGTCGGCCC
The DNA here is from genome assembly GCF_030407635.1 of Micrococcus sp. APC 4021. Lineage (NCBI taxonomy): Bacteria > Bacillati > Actinomycetota > Actinomycetes > Micrococcales > Micrococcaceae > Micrococcus > Micrococcus sp. APC 4021. The sequence goes on along the minus strand of NZ_JASDCZ010000032.1, from coordinate 16,596 downwards.
GGGTGACGAGGTACTCGCGCCAGGACCAGTCCGCACCCGGGTGGGTCGCCGGATCCGGATCGGCCGTGTAGGCCCAGCCGCCCGCCCCGACGCGCGGCCACGGGTCCAGCCACACGGTGCGGTCCTCCCAGCCGGGCACGGGCGCGGTGGCGCCCACGACGGCGACCGCCCCAGTGTGGTCCCGCAGCGTGACGTCGTGGGAGAAGCGCATCGAGGTGAGCCACGCGGCGAGGCCCGGGCCGTCCTCGCGGTCCGTGACGAGCCAGGCCGCGGCGCCGTCCTCGAGCAGGTGGGCGGCGTGCTCGATCCGCCCCTGCACGTCGAGGAAGAGGATCTCGGTGCTTGTGCCGGGGGGCAGCGTCTCGACGTGCTGCGTGCCGAGCGTGTGCAGCCAGCTCAGCCGGTCCGGGCCGGACACGGAGAGTACGGCCCGGTGGGAGAGGTCGACCAGGGCGCGGCCCCGGGCGAGGGCGCGCTGCTCGGGCAGGGGGCGACCGTAGTGCGCGGCGACGCCGGCGTCCGGGCCGCGGCCCTCGACGGCGCCGCCGGCCGGCCCCTGCGGCTCGGCCACGGCCAGGTCCAGCAGCGGGCTGCGGGAGGCCGTCACGACTGCTCCCCGCGAGCCCCGCGAGGACGCTCGGCCCCCGGGGCGAGCCGACCCTCGGCCGCGCTCGGCATGCGGTCCAGGATGGCGGAGGCGTGCGCCTCGAGCTCGGCGCCCGCGGCGTCCGCGACGTCCCAGCGCCAGAACAGCTGCCCGTTCACGAGACCGGCCATGCGGGTGGCCCGGTGGTACGGGCCGGCGGCGGAGCCGCGCAGGACCGCGTCCGTGGCCAGCTGCAGCTGCGGGCCCTTGATGCGGCCGTAGTACAGCTCGGACAGCGAGCCCGGATGCGTGATGGTGGCGGTCAGGCCGAAGCCCTCGTCGCCGGCGCGCAGCCGCTCGACGTCCTCGGCGGAGCGGAACGCGGGGACGATGTCCGCCGGGCGCATGCCGGGGCCGACGTCGCCGTCGCGCCGCGCCCGGTCCACCTGCCAGAAGCCGGACTCCACGGTCAGCGAACGCAGCAGCGTGCCGTCCGCCTCGCACAGCCACGACTCCGCGCGGTACTCGACGAACGGCAGACCATGCTCGGTGAAGTCCACCCGCTGGTAGAAGATCTCGGTGCCGGCGGAGCCGTCGCCGAGGCGGCCCTGGCCCTCCCAGCTGCCGATGAGCCAGGACAGGGGCGCGAGCTCGGGGGTGAGGTCGTACGGGAGTTCAGTCGCCATGGCAGATCACGGCGCGGCCCGACAGCGGGCCGCGCGTCCTCAGCGCTGGCCCTTGAAGAGGCCGCTGATGACGACCGCGGCGACGGCGGCCATGCCCAGGCCGGCCAGGACCACGAGGGCCAGGAAGAAGATCTCGAGCGCAAGAAGGGTATCCATGCGGGACATCCTACCGAGCGGGCCCGACCTGTCAGGCCAGGAAGCCCACCATGACGTGCGCCACGACGCCGGCCGCGCCCACGGGCGCCAACGCGAGGGCATAGCCCGCCCGGCGCGGGCGCAGGGTGGTGCCCACCGGCCGGTCCTCGGGCCGGGGTCGCGACGACGGCGCCGTGGCGGCGGTCAGGGACACGAGCACGGCCACCGCGAGCGCCGCGGCCGTGACGGCCGGCCGGTCCCGGGTGCCCACGCCGGCCAGCGCCGAGACGGGCCACGCGAGCACCGTGCCGAGGGGGATGACGACGAGCGCCAGGACCCCCGGCCGGCCCTGCATCCACGGGGTGAGGCCGACGAGGCAGACCGCGGCCACCGTGACCGCCAGCGTGATGACCAGCCCGGCGACCGCGGGGGTGTCGGTCCAACGTGAGACGGCCACCCAGCACGCCGTCACGACGGCCATGAACGCCCCGCCCATCGTGGCGACGGTGGACTCGAGGCGCAGCGGCCGGCCGGTCCCGCGCACCAGCTGGACGACGAACGAGGCCATGGTGCTCCAGGCGACGACGACGGCGAGCGGCTCGAAGAGCGTCCAGGCCCCGCTGCGCCCGTCCTCGAGCGGCGGCCACAGCAGCATGAGCAGCACCGCGACGGCCCCGGCGACGGCCAGGGTGACGCTGAGCGAGAGGCGCGCGGGCGCCCCCATCTGCCGCGGCCAGCCCCAGGCGATGACCAGGATCACGACGGCGGCGGCGAGGGCGGCGGGGACCGGGCCCAGCAGCGCGGCACCGCCCAGGACGAGGGCGGCGACGGCCGCACTCAGGGCCATGGACAAGCGCATCACCTGCCCCATCCTGCCAGGTGCGCACCGGCTCGGCCCTGGGCGGGCGACGGCGGGGCGCACCTCGCGGGCCACCGTCCTCCTTCCGTAGGGTGGCCGGCATGGCCGAACACCCCACCCCCACGACCTCCGACGCTGACGGCATGCCGCGCGTCGTCACCCCGCGCCCGGAGGAGGCGAGCGCCGTCCTGGACCTGGCCGACCGCGCCGGGGCGGCGGACGGTCATCCCCCGCTGTCGGACCAGACGCGCGTGCTGCTCGCCCGCGGCGGGCAGCTCTGGTGGGGGGCCACCCGGGGCCCGGACGGCGCGATCGACGGGGCGGCCGTGCTCGTGCCCGAGGGCGCGGCGGCGGTGCTCGAGCTCGTCGTCGACCCGGCCGCACGCCGCACCGGCCGGGGGTCGGCCCTGGCCGAGGCCGCGGCCGCCGCGGTCCGGGACCTGGCGCGGGAGGAGACCACGAGCGTCTGGGCCCACGGCATGCTCCCGGGGGCGGTCCGGCTCGCCCGGCGGCACGGCCTCGAGCCCGTCCGCGAGCTGCGCCGGATGCGCCTGTCGCACGCGGCGCTCGCGGCCCTGCCGGAGGTGCGGCTTGCCGACGGGGTGGCCCTGCGCGGCTTCGTCCCCGGCCAGGACGAGCAGGCCTGGCTGGACGTGAACGCCGCCGCCTTCGCGGACCACCCCGAACAGGGCAGCCTGACCCGCGCCGACCTCGACGACCGCATGGCGGAGGACTGGTTCGACGCCGACGGCCTCCTGCTCGCCGCCCGCGAGGCGGACGGGCGGCTGCTCGGCTTCCACTGGACGAAGGTGGAGCCGGATGCCGGAGCCGACGGCCCGCGCGTCGGGGAGGTGTACGCCGTGGGCGTCTCCCCCGACGCCCAGGGCCTCGGCCTCGGTCGGGCCCTGACGCTGGCGGGGCTGCACCGGATGGCGGAACAGGGAGTCGACGTCGTGGACCTGTACGTGGACGCGGACAACACGGCCGCCGTCGCGCTCTACGCGTCCCTCGGCTTCGAGCTGTTCGCCGCCGACGCCCAGTACCGCCGCCCCTGAGACCCTCGGGCGGGGGCCGGCCGGGCACATCCCGGCGGCCTCGTATCCTGGTGAGGCCGGCCCCCGTGGGGTCGGCCACGCCCCGTGCCCTGCCCCAGCAGTCGTCGCGGCCGCCGCACCCCGAGAGGAACCCGCCCCATGCCCTCGTCCCACGCCGACCGCGTCGCCCGCTGGTCCACGGAGGACCGCGCCTCGGAAGGCCCCCGCGCCGAGGTGCTGGCCGCCGGCATGCTGCCGTGGCGCCGCGTGCCCGGCGGCCTCGAGGTGATGGTGATCCACCGGCCCCGCTACGACGACTGGTCGTGGCCCAAGGGCAAGCTCGATCCGGGTGAGACGCTGCCGGAGTGCGCGGTCCGCGAGCTGCGCGAGGAGGTCGGCCTGGAGCTGCGGCCGGGCATCCCGCTGTGCGTGACCGCGTACGAGGTGCCCGGCAAGCGGGGCGTACGTCAGAGCAAGGAGGTCTGGTACTGGGCCGCCGAGGTCGACGGCCAGCGCGCCCTCCCCGACGGCGACGAGGTGGACGAGGTCCGCTGGGTCGGGCCGGACGAGGCCCGGCGGCTGCTGACGAACGACTCGGATCACGAACCGCTCGACCTGCTGCTGCGTGCCGCCTCCCGGGGGCGCCTGCGGACCGTGCCGCTGCTGGTGCTGCGCCACGCCAAGGCCAAGCCCCGCTCCTCGTGGTCCCGCGCCGAGCAGGAGCGCCCGCTGGCGGCGACGGGCCGGCGGCAGGCGCTCGCCGTCGAGGGCCTCGTGTCGGCCTGGCGGCCGGAGCGGCTGGTCTCCTCCCCGTGGCGCCGCTGCGTGGAGACGCTGGCCCCGCTCGTGAAGTCCAGCCGGCTGCCGCTGAAGACCAAGGGCGCGTTCACGGAGACCACGGCCCGGGAGAAGCCCAAGAAGACCCGCAAGGTGATGGCCGAGCTCATGGGCCGCTCCCGGCCGCTGGTCGTGTGCACGCACCGGCCGGTGCTGCCGACCCTGTTCGAGGTGGTCGAGGACGCGGCCGCCGGCCAGGCGGACCGCGTGCTGCGGGCCCTGCCGACCGAGGACCCGTGGCTGCGGCCCGGCGCTGTGCTCGTGGCGCACCGCGCGCTCGACCTCGACGGCGACGTGGTGGCCGTCGAGGTCTACGACCCCTGGGACGACTGAGCCGCCCGCGCCGGCCTCGGCCCGCACGACCGGGCCACCGTTGAGCGGGCCCGCCCCCGGCCCTAGGCTCGGGTCATGGAGAACACCGCCGCCCAGAGCCAGCCCGAGAAGATCGTCCACGAGCGCCTCACGGTGACCCGGGACCCGGACCGTCAGCGCTTCGAGCTGCGCCAGGACGGGACCTTCATCGGGTTCCTCGGCTACGACCAGGAGACCGTGCGCGGCGCGGACGGCGAGGACACCGTGGTCCTGCGCCTGCAGCACACCATCATCGACGAGCAGTTTGGCCGCCGCGGTTATGCCCGCGCCCTCGTGACCATGGTCCTGGACCGGCTGCGCGCGGAGGGTGACCGGATCGTGCCCGAGTGCTCCTACGTGGAGGACTACCTGCGCCGCTACCCCGAGTACCAGGACATGGTCTTCCACGGCTGACCGGGGGCGGGGCCCTGCCCTGCCGGTACCCGCCTCCCTGCCGTCCGGGCCGCGGGCTGGGACGCGGCCCGCCTGCGCCGGGCCGTCGACGACGCTCAGCGCGTCCGCTCGGATCGCTAGAGTGGGCCGGGTGAGCATCCCCACCCCCTACGAGGACCTCCTCGCCGACGTGATGGCCCACGGGGCCGTCAAGACGGACCGGACCGGCACGGGCACGCGCAGCGTGTTCGGCCGCCAGCTGCGCTTCGACCTGGCCGAGTCCTTCCCGCTGATCACCACCAAGCGCGTGCACTTCAAGTCGGTCGCGCTCGAGCTGCTGTGGTTCCTGCGCGGGGACTCGAACGTGCGGTGGCTCCAGGAGCGCGGCGTGCGGATCTGGAACGAGTGGGCGGACGAGGACGGCGAGCTCGGCCCCGTCTACGGCGTGCAGTGGCGCTCGTGGCCCACCCCGGACGGGGGCCACATCGACCAGATCGCCAAGGTCGTGGAGCAGATCCGGACGAACCCCGACTCGCGCCGGCACATCGTCACCGCGTGGAACCCCGCCGAGGTGGACGAGATGGCGCTGCCGCCGTGCCACGCGCTGTTCCAGTTCTACGTCTCCCCCGGTCAGGACGGCGCCCCCGGGCGGCTCTCATGCCAGCTCTACCAGCGCTCGGCGGACCTGTTCCTCGGCGTGCCGTTCAACATCGCCTCGTACGCGCTGCTCACGGTGATGGTCGCCCAGCAGACCGGGCTGACTCCCGGCGAGTTCGTGTGGACCGGCGGGGACGTGCACATCTACGCGAACCACGAGGAGCAGGTGCGCGAGCAGCTCTCCCGCGAGCCGTACCCGTACCCGCGGCTGCGGCTGCGGCGCACCCCCGCGTCGATCTTCGACTACGACTACGAGGACTTCGAGGTCCTCGACTACCGTCACCACCCCACCATCACGGCGCCGATCGCCGTCTGAGCCGAGGATGCGCAGCGACCCCATGAGCCGGGCCACCCGTCCCACCGAGCCCGTGATCGCCATGATCTGGGCCCAGACCCCCGAGCGCGTCATCGGCCGCGACGGCACCATGCCGTGGCACGTCCCCGAGGACCTCGCGCACTTCCGGGCCCACACGCACGGCCACCCCGTGATCATGGGCCGGCGCACGTGGGAGTCGTTCCCGGCGCGCTTCCGCCCGCTGCCCGGGCGCACGAACATCGTGGTCTCCCGCACCCTGACGGCCACCGAGGAGGCCGGCGCGGAGCTGCGGGCCGCGGGCGCCGTCGTCGTGCCGAACTTCGGGGCGGCCCTGGCCGCCGCGGCCGAGGCCGACGGCTGTGACACCGTGTGGGTGATCGGCGGTGCGACGCTCTACGAGCAGGCCCTCGACGTGGCCTCGCGCGCCGAGGTGACCGTGATCGACGCCGACGTCGACGGCGACACGCACGCCCCGCCGCTCGACGCCCGCTGGCGGCGCACCGCCGTCGACCCCGCCCCCGACGCGTGGCTGGACTCCGCCTCCGGCCCGCGCCACCGCTTCGAACGATGGGAACGCGACTGACATGGCCCCGACCGACTCCGACCAGCGTCTGCTCTCCCCGCAGGCGGTCTCGTTCCTCGCGCTCGTCGCCCTGCCCGTGCTGGCGTTCGTGTGCGCCGTGTTCGGGCTGATCCTCGTGCTGCAGGGCAAGACCATCGCCGGGCTGGTGTTCCTGCTCGTGCTGACCCAGGTGTTCGCCGTGGGCGGTCTCATCGCGTGGAACAGGCGGAAGCGTGCGCAGCAGGGCCGCTAGCCTGGAGGGCATGACTTCCGCTGCCCCCGCATCTGTGAACGCCCCCGACGCGGCCGCCGTGCCCACCGTGGGACTGGTCGGCTGGCGCGGCATGGTGGGGTCCGTCCTCCTGCAGCGCATGGCCGAGGAGGGCGACTTCGCCCGCGTCCACCCCGTCTTCTTCTCCACGTCCAACGCCGGCGGTCCCGCGCCCGTGCTCGAGGGCATGGCCGGCGACCCGGGCGTGCTCCAGGACGCGTACGACGTGGACGCGCTCAAGGCCCTGCCCGTGATCCTCACCGCGCAGGGCGGGGACTACACGCAGGCCGTGTACCCGAAGCTGCGCGCCGCCGGCTGGGACGGCATCTGGATCGACGCCGCCTCCACCCTGCGCATGGCGGACACCTCCGTGATCGCGCTGGACCCCGTGAACCGCGGCGTGATCGACGCCGCCCTGGCGAACGGGACGAAGGACTTCATCGGCGGCAACTGCACCGTGTCCTGCATGCTCATGGGCCTGGGTGGCCTGTTCAAGGCGGGCCTGGTCGAGTGGGGCACCGCCATGACCTACCAGGCGGCCTCCGGCGGCGGCGCCCGGCACATGCGCGAGCTGCTCACCCAGTACGCCGAGCTGGGCGGCGCGGTGCGGGCCGAGCTGGCCGATCCGGCGTCGGCGATCCTCGAGATCGACCGCAAGGTGATCGAGCTGCAGCGCGGCGGCCTGGACTCGACGCAGTTCGGCGTGCCGCTGGGCGGCTCGCTGATCCCCTGGATCGACTCCGACCTGGGCGACGGCGTCTCCCGCGAGGAGCGCAAGGCCTACGACGAGACCAACAAGGTGCTCGGGCTGACCGGGGCGGACCGGATCCCGTTCGACTCGCTGTGCGTGCGGATCGGCGCCATGCGCTCGCACTCGCAGGCCCTCACCCTCAAGCTCACCCAGGACGTGCCGCTGGACGAGGTCGAGCAGATCATCGCCGCGGACAACGAGTGGGTGCAGGTGGTGCCGAACACCAAGGAGGTCACGGTCACCGACCTGACCCCGATCGCCGCGACCGGCACCCTGCAGATCCCCGTCGGCCGGCTGCGCAAGCTCAACATGGGTCCCGAGTACCTCTCGGCGTTCACCGTCGGCGACCAGCTGCTGTGGGGTGCGGCCGAGCCCGTGCGTCGCATGCTGATGATCGCCACCGGCAACCTCTGAGCCGCGACGCCGGCGCCGCGGCGCGCGCGGGGACCCGGCCCCGCACCGGACCCCGGACCCGGCTCCCGTTTTCGTTCGGGAAACGGCGGGTGTTCGGGCGTTGTCGTTCGGGAAACGGCGCCCGCGCCGCCAAGGCGCGCCGTTTCCCGAACGAAAGCACTCCTGGCGGCGCCGTTTCCCGAACGAAAGCACTCCTGGGGGCGCCGTTTCCCGAACGAAAGTGAGGGGTCAGAGGCTGGTGCCGATGATCATCGGCTCGGGGTGCAGCTCGACGCCGAAGCGTTCGCGCACGCCGTCGCGCACGGTGCGCGCGACCGTCAGGACGTCCTCGGTGGTCGCGTCGCCGCGGTTGGTCATGGCGAGGGTGTGCTTCGTGGACACCGACGCGCGGCCCCCGGCCAGGCCGGTGCCGTCGGCTCCGCGGCCGTCCGGCCCGCCCTCGCGGGGGGCGACCTCGGGCAGCCCGAAGCCCTTCGCGAAGCCCGCGCGATCGATCAGCCAGGCCGCCGAGAGCTTCACGAGCGGCGTCCCGTCCTCGGCCTGGCCGGCGGCGAACGCCGGGGCGCCGTCGGGCAGGGAGGCCCGCACGGACGCGGGCACGATCGGGTTTGTGAAGTAGCTGCCCGTGGACCACGTGTCCGGGTCCGCCGGATCGGACACCATCCCCTTGGCGGCGCGCAGGGCCAGCACCTCGCGGCGGACCACCGCGAGCGGGGCATGGGCGCCCTCCTCGACGTCGAGCGCGGCCGCCAGCTGCCCGTAGCGGACCGGCGCCGTCGGCTCGGCGTCGGAGGAGGCGCGACGCAGCCGCAGGTCGATCGAGAGCACGATCCACCGGGGACTCGGCGCGCCGGTCTCCAGCATGGAGCGCTTGATCACGGAGTCGCGGTAGCCGAAGCGCAGGTCCGCGGGCGTCAGCTCGACGACGTCGCCCGCCTCCCGGTCCCACGCGCGCAGGGCGACGAGCACCTGCGAGACGTCCGCGCCGTACGCGCCGACGTTCTGCACGGGCGTCGCGCCGGCCGAGCCCGGGATGCCCGAGAGCGCCTCGATCCCGCCGAGCCCGTGCGCCACGGTCCATGCGACGGCGTCGTCCCACGGGTGGCCCGCCGCGATCCGCACGACGACGGCCTCCCCCTCGTGGTCCGCGGACCGGGCCCCGTCGCCGGCGGGCGGCGTCTCGCCCTCGCCGGGCAGCGGCCCGTCCAGCACGTGGATGCCCTCGAAGGCCAGCCGCACGACGGTGCCGGGGAAGCCGGCGTCCGCCATGAGGGTGTTGGAACCGCCGCCGAGGACGAACAGGGGCTCGCCCGCCGCGTCGGCGGCGCGCACGGCCTCGATCGCCTCGGCCTCGGTGCGCGCGGTGACCCACGCGCGCGCAGGCCCGCCGACGCGGGTGGTGGTGTGGTCCGCCAGCCGCTCGCTCACGCGCTCTCCCCCGCGGGGTCGGCCAGACGGACCACGGCCTGCGCCTTGGTCAGCACGCGCGGCTTCGCCGCGTCCGGGTTGGTGACGTTCAGGTCGATCCGCACGGTCCCGGCGGCCTCGTCCACGGCGCCGACCGTGCCGACGACCTCGAGCGTGGCGCCGGGGACGGGCGCGCCGTCGTCGTCCGTGCGCCCCGTGGTGTCCGCGACGGGCACCATGCCGGTGAAGCGGGTCTGGTAGTCGACGACGGCGCCCGGGTCGCCCGCCCAGTCCGAGACGAGCTGCACGGCCGCGCCCATGGTGAGCATCCCGTGGGCGATGACGCCGGGCAGGCCGACGTGCTCGGCGAACGACGGGGACCAGTGGATCGGGTTGCGGTCGCCGGAGGCACCCGCGTAGGCCACGAGGTCGGCGCGGGTGAACGTGACGGTGCGCGTGCCGACCACCTCGCCCCGGGCGAGGTCGGACAGGCGGGGGGCGGTGCTCATCAGGACTCCTCTCCCCGGACCAGCAGGGTGGACGTGACGGTGGAGACGGCCGCGCCGTCCAGATCTGCGATCTCGGTGACGGTGGTGACCATGCGGTTGCCGCCGAGGGACTTCACGGCCTCGACCCGCACGGTCGCCACGACCTCGTCCCCGGCCACCAGCGGGCGGTGGTGGACGAAGCGCTCGTCCGCGTGGACCACGCGCGAGAAGTCGATGCCCAGCTCGGGATCGGCGACGACGGCGGCCTCGGCGCGCTGGGCGATGACGACGGCGAAGGTCGGGGGGGCGACCAGGTCGGCGTGTCCCAGGGCCCGGGCGGCCGCGACGTCGTGGTGCGCGGGATGCTGGGCCTGCACGGCCTCGGCGAAGCCGCGGACCGCCTCACGACCGACCTGGAAGGGGGGCGCGGGCGGATAGCTCCGCCCGGCGACGTCGGGGTTCACGCTCAACTCGGGCCTCCTGCGGGACGGTTCTCGACTGCCGTCCAGCCTAACGGCCGGGGCGCCGCTCCCCCTGCCGGCGGGCGGCCTGGCGGAAGCGCACGAGCTGAGCGGACAGGTGAACGGCGACGCCCGCGCCGAGCACGCCCAGGGCGGTCCCGGAGACGGCGAGGCGTCCGGTGGTGCCGCCGACGACCGCCAGCACGATGCCCACGAGGAACAGCGCGGAGCCGGTCAGCACGAGGGTCCGGTACAGCCGGGAGCCGTGCTCCCACGGGGAGACGAAGCCGCGGGGCGCGGCGGTGCCGCGGGTGGGCTGGTGGGCGGGGCGACGCGTGGACATGCCCGCCAGGCTACCGGGGCGACGGACGGGCCCCGGAACGCGAAAGGACCCGGCCCCTCCGAGGAGGTGACCGGGTCCGTCCGATTCCGTAGCGGCGGGGGGACTCGATCCCCCGACCTCACGATTATGAGTCGTGCGCTCTAACCAGCTGAGCTACGCCGCCACGACACGAGAACGCCCGCACTCACGGTTTTCACGCCGCGAGGGCGGGCTCTCATGTCAGAGCCCCGACCGGGAATCGATCCCGGGACCTCCATCTTACCAAGATGGCGCTCTACCACTGAGCTATCGGGGCAACGAGGTGAGACTCTACCAGGGCCCCGGGGCCGATGCAAAATCGGCCCCGGTCACGGCCTCCGGCGGGGTCGGCACCCCGGCGGAATCAGCGGCGGGCGCCCCGATCCGAGCGCTCCTGGGCGCCCCAGCGGGGCTTGCGGCCGCCGGGGCGTCCCCTGCGGTCGCCACGGAAGCTGCGGTCGTCCCGGTCCTTGCGGAAGCCGCCACGATCCTCGCGGGAGCCGCGGTCGTCCCGGTCCTTGCGGTACCCGCCGCGCTGGCCGCCGTCGCGGTCCCCGCGGAAGCCGCCGCGCTCGCCGCGCTCGCCGCGGTCCTTGCGGAAGCCGCCGCGGCGCTCACCGCGGTCCTCGCCGTCGCGCTCGGCGCGGGTCGGGCGGCCGGTGTCCTTGCGCAGGCCGAGGCGACGGCCGTTGATCTCGGCGTTGGCCGCGGCCTCGAGCTGGGCCGAGGTCAGGTCTGCCGGCAGCTCGACGAGCGAGTGGTTGCCACGCAGGTCGATCGCGCCGATGGCCGAGGCGGGCAGGCCCACCTCGTTCGCCAGCGCGCCCACGATGTTGCCCGGCCGCACACGGTCCTGGTGGCCGACGGCGATCCAGTACGTCACGTTGCCGGCCGCGGGCTCCCGGGCCGGGCCACGCGAGCCGCGGCCGTCACTCGTGCCGCGCTCACGGCCGCCGTCGCGCCCACCCTCGCGGCCGCCGTCGCGGTCCTTGCGGCCGCGGGCGCCGCCGAACGGGATCTCCTGCTCGCGGGCCAGCAGCGGGCGGCCGCCCTGGGCCATCATGCCCAGTGCGGCGGCCACGCGCGCCGGCTCGGCCTCGTGCTCGTCGACGTACGCGGCGACGATCTCGCCGAACACCGCCAGCTCCTCCTCCGAGGCGCGCTCGAGGGTGCGGGTGATGCCGTCGGCGAAGCGACGCTTGCGGGCCGCGTTGACGTCGGCGACGGAGGGCACGGCCATCTCCTCGACCTGCTGGCGGGTGGTCCGCTCGATCTGCTTGAGCAGGAAGCGCTCACGCGGGGTCATGAAGAGCACGGCGTCGCCCTGTCGGCCGGCGCGGCCGGTGCGGCCGATGCGGTGCACGTAGGACTCGGCGTCCTGCGGGATGTCGTAGTTGACCACGTGCGAGATGCGCTCGACGTCCAGGCCGCGGGCGGCGACGTCGGTGGCCACGAGGATGTCCACGCGGCCGGCCTTCAGGTCCTCCACGGTCTTCTCGCGCTGCTTCTGGGCGATGTCGCCGGAGATGGCCACGGCCTTGAACCCGGCGCGCGTGAGCTTCTGGGCGAGCTCCTCGGTGCCGGCACGGGTGCGCACGAAGGCGATGACGCCGTCGTGCTCCTCGGTCTCGAGGATCCGGCTCAGGGCCTCGAACTTCCACTGGTGGCCCACCTGCAGGTAGCGCTGGCGGATCGTGGCGGACGTCGTCGACTGACGGGCGACGGCCACCTCCTCCGGGGCGTTCAGGTACTGGGCGGAGATGCGACGGATGGCCGGGGGCATGGTGGCGGAGAACAGGGCGGTCTGCTTCGTGTCCGGGGTGGAGGCGAGGATGCGGTCCACCTCCTCCGCGAAGCCCATGCGCAGCATCTCGTCCGCCTCGTCCAGCACGAGGGTCTGCAGGTCGGAGAGGTCCAGCGAGCCGCGCTCGAGGTGGTCGATCACGCGGCCCGGCGTGCCGACGACGACCTGCGCACCCCGACGCAGTCCGGCCAGCTGCGGGCCGTACGGGGAGCCGCCGTAGACGGCGAGCACGGAGACGTCGTCGAGGTGCTTGGCGTAGCTGTCGAAGGCGTCGGCCACTTGGAGGGCGAGCTCGCGGGTCGGGGCGAGGACGAGCACCTGCGGGGTGTCCGCGCGCCCGGTCACGTCCGTGGTCTCGGCGAGGCGGGACAGGGCCGGCAGCGCGAACGCGCCGGTCTTGCCGGTGCCGGTCTGGGCCAGGCCCACGACGTCGCGGCCGTCCAGCAGCAGCGGGATGGTCGCCTCCTGGATCGGCGAGGGGCGGGTGTAGCCCAGGTCTTCGACGGCGGCCAGCACGCGGGCGTCCAGGCCGAGGTCCAGGAAGGTGGGGCCGGCGGGCTCGGCCGGGGCCTCAGGGGCGGCGGGCTCGGCGGGTGCCTCGGGGGCGGCGTCGACCTGCGGGACGGTCCCGGTGGCCTCCTGCTCCGCCTCGGCGAGCTCGGGGGCGACCTCGGCGGTGGTCTGGGGATCGAGGATGTCGGACATGGGTCCTCCTGTGGGGATGCGCGGGCGCACGCCGGAGGACGTCGGTCGCGGGTCGACGTCGTGGGGCGCAGGGGCCAGCTGGGTCAGATGATTCCGTCCACCCGGCAGCCCCCGAGGGCCACGACGTTCGTGACCCGCACACACATCTGCACAGACATCTGCAGTCCGGCGTGGCACACGCGTCCACGCTCATTCATCACAGGGGGAGAGACCGGATCCGGTCCGCCCAGTCTACGCCACCGGATCCCGGGCCGGGCTGTGCCCTCGGACACCCCGGTCGCTCACCGGCCGGGGCGATAGGCTCGGCAGGTGCCCCAGAACAGCGAAGACCGCCCCCTCGCCCGCGGGCTCGGCCGGGCCGCCGGCCGCGCCGCCCAGTCCTTCCGGGAGAATCAGCGGGCCGACGACGCACGGCTGCGCGCCGAGCGCGCCCGCCTCACCGCCGAGGACGAGGAGCGCCTGGAACGGCGCCGCGCGGACCGCGAGCGCGACCTGGTCGCGCGGGACGCGGCCGAGTCCGACGCCGGCCTCGTCCACCCGCTCCTGAAGGTCGCGCGCCTCTACTGGCTCGCGGTCACCGTGGTGCTGATCGGCATCGCGGGCGCGTTCCTCTGGAACGGGGCCCGCGCACAGGACAGCGGCGAGCCCGTCATCGATCCGCTCACCGGCATGGAGTCGGTGGGCGTGCTGGGCGGCGCGACGGGGCAGTTCACGATGGGCACCGCCGTCGCCCTGCTGGCCGCGGCGTCCCTGTGGGGCTGGATCGGTCTGCTGCGCCGCCGTCGTTCGGCGATCGGGACCCTGACGTTCATCGCCGTCCTGCTGGCCGCCCCCGCGTTCCTGCGGGCCAACGGCCTGCTGATCATCCTCGCCGTCGTGATGCTCCTGGGCGCCGCGCTCGTCTGGCTGCCGCCCGTGCGCTCGCGCGTGCGGCGCTGAGCCCGCGCGTCCCGCCCCCGCCGCCGGGCGGCGGCGCCGCTCAGTCCTCCACGGGACGGGCGGAGGCGACGACGGGCCGGGCCGTGGCGAGGTCGTACTCCATGACCTGACGGCCGCCGATCCACACGCGCAGGGCCCGCTGCATGACATCGAGCGGGTCGCCGGACCAGAGCACCAGGTCGGCATCCTTGCCCACCTCGAGGGAGCCGATGCGGTCGTCCAGCCCCAGCACGCGCGCGGGATGCAGGGTGATGGCGCGCAGGGCGGTCTCCCGGTCCAGGCCCTCCTTCACCGACAGCGCCGCCTGGTAGACGAGGAAGTCGATGGGCACCACCGGGTGGTCGGTGATGATGCTGATCTCGACGCCGGCCCGCGCCAGACGCCCCGGGTTGCGCATCGAGCGGCCCCGCAGCTCCGGCTTGGACTTGGTGGTGAACAGCGGGCCGATCAGCACCGGCACGCCGCGGGCCGCGAGCTGGCCGGCCAGCGGGTGCGCCTCGGTGCCGTGGTCCAGGACGAGGTCGTAGCCGAACTCGTCGGCCAGGCGCAGGGCGGTGGCGACGTCGTCCGTGCGGTGGCAGTGCTGGCGCCAGGGGATCGTGCGCTCCAGGACGAGGGCGAGGGCGTCGAGGTGGGGATCGCGAGTGAAGGGCTTGTCCTCGCGCTCGGCCTCCGCGCGGCGGGCCATGTAGCCCTGCGCCCGCAGGAACGCCTCGCGGATCACGAGGGCGGTGCCCAGCCGCGTGGACGGGGTGCGGCCCTTCTCCTTGTAGACGTTCTTGGGGTTCTCGCCGAGGGCGGACTTCACGCCCGAGGGGCTGCGCAGCACCATCTCGTCCACGGTGCGTCCGTGGGTGTGCAACGCGACCGCCTGGCCGCCGATCGGGTTGCCCGAGCCGGGGTTCACGTTCACGGTGGTCACCCCGCCGGCCAGGGCGTCCTTCCAGCCCGGCTCGTTCGGGTCGACGGCGTCGATCGCCCGCACCCCGGCCATCACGGGGTCCGTCATCTCGTTGACGTCCGCGGTCGCACCGACCTCGCCCTCGGCGTGCATGCCCAGGTGGACGTGCGCGTCCACGAAGCCGGGCAGCACCCAGCGTCCCTCGCAGTCCACCACCTCGGCGCCGTCGGGCGCCTCGACGTCGGGGCCGAGCGCGGTGATCCGGCCGTCCTCGACGAGCAGGGCGCCGTCGAACGGCTCGGCGGCGACGGGGACGACATGGGCGTTGACGAAGGCGGTGAGGGTCATGCCCGTCACACTACGCCGCCCCGTGCTCCCCACCCGTGCGCTAGACCTCTGGCGGACGTCGGCGGGTCAGAGGCTGCCCAGAGCCCGCTCCAGGTCCGCCACGAGGTCCTCGGCGTCCTCGATGCCCACCGACAGGCGCAGCAGGTCGTCCGGCACGGCCAGCTCGGTGCCGGCCACGGAGGCGTGGGTCATCTCCGCCGGGTAGTTCATCAGCGACTCGATGCCGCCCAGGGACTCGGCGAGCTGGAACAGGCGGGTCGACTCGGCCACGCGGCGGGCCGCCGCGGCGCCGCCGGACAGGCGCAGCGAGACCATGCCGCCGAAACCGCGCATCTGCCGCTGCGCGAGCTCATGGCCGGGGTGGTCCGGCAGCCCCGGGTAGAGCACCTGGGAGACCTCGGCGCGGCCGGTGAGCCACTCGGCGACCGCCTGGGCGTTGGCCTGGTGACGGTCCATGCGCACCCCGAGCGTCTTGAGGCCGCGCGTGGTCAGGTACGCGTCCATGGGCCCGTTCACGGCCCCCGCCGCGAACTGCTGGAACTTCACCTGCTCGGCGAGTGCGGCGTCCGGGATCACGAGCGCCCCGCCGATCACGTCCGAGTGGCCGCCGATGTACTTCGTGGTGGAGTGCACCACCACGTCCGCGCCGAGGGCGATCGGGGACTGCAGGTACGGCGTCGCGAAGGTGTTGTCCACCACGAGCAGGGCGCCGTGCGCGTGGGCCGCCTCGGCGACCGCGGCGACGTCGGAGATCTTCATCATCGGGTTCGACGGGGTCTCCAGCCACACCATGACCGGCCCCGCGGCGGCGGCGCGCTCGACGGCGGCGGCGACCTGCTCGGCGTCCCCCATGTCCACGACGACGTGCTCCACGCCCCACGGGGCGAGCACGCGGGAGATGAGGCGGTAGGAGCCGCCGTACACGTCGTTGCCGAGCACGATCGTCATGCCCGGCCGGCCCGCGCCCATGATCAGCGCGGTCTCCGCGGCCAGGCCGGAGGCGAACGTGAGGCCGGTGGCCCGGGGGGCGCCGGACTCGTCGACGCCGGCCTCGAGCGCGGCCAGCTGCTCCTGCAGCGCGTCCCGGGTGGGGTTGGTGCCGCGGCCGTAGTCGTAGCCGCGCCGCAGCTCGCCGACGGCCGTGGGCGCGTAGGTGCTCGAGAGGTGGATCGGCGGGACGACGGCGCCGAACACCTCGTCCAGGTGCTGGCCCGCGTGCACGGCGCGCGTGCCGAAGCCTCCCCCCTGGGGGTGGGCGGCGGCGTCTTCGGCGCCGGTGTCGGGGGTGGTGGCGTGCGGGTCCTCGTGGACGTTCTGCTCGGTCATCTCG
>NZ_JASDCZ010000031.1:0-21415 GCF_030407635.1 Micrococcus sp. APC 4021 | reverse complement strand
TAGTCGGCCTGCGGGAGGGCGGCGCCGGCGGCCCCGCCCTCCCGCAGGCCGACTACCGCATCCTGCGCTCCGTCCCGGCCTACGCCGAGGCCCAGGCCCTCGTGGACCAGCTCTCCGACGCCGGGTTCCCCGTGGAGCGCGTGCGCATCGTGGGCACCGGGCTGCGCTCCGTGGAGCAGGTCCTGGGCCGGATGACCACCGGCAAGGCCGCCGTCCGCGGCGGGCTGCAGGGCCTGTGGTTCGGCCTCCTGCTCGGCCTGCTCTTCTCGATCTTCGCCCCCGGCTTCGGGTTCCTCTGGATCCTGCTGATCTCCCTGGGCCTGGGCGCCCTGTGGGGGGCGGTCTTCGGGGCGATCGGCCACGCGGCCACCGGCGGCAGGCGCGACTTCACGTCCCTGCAGACCATGGAGGCCGAGTCGTACGACGTGCTGGTCGAGGCCTCCCACCTGGACCAGGCCGGTCAGCTCCTCGGCGCGGACCCCGGCACCGCGGCCACGCCGCGCGCCTGAGCCCCGGCCCGCCCCGTCGTCGTCGCTCTGGTAAGGTGGACCGGTCTGGCAGGCGCTGCGCCCCGGACGCATCCCCCTCGAACGGTCCACGGGACACCCGCGTGCCCGGTCGAGGGACGCGCAGCGCATCAGTGGATGACGGGCGGCGGCACGCCCCTCAGCTCTCCTCAGGATCGCGGGGAGGCCAGGTTCGAGTCCCCTTGACCCGTGTGCCCCGGCGCGCGGACGAGACCTCGAGACAAACCCGAACCGTGCCGCACGTCAAGGAAAGGCAGGTCCACCATGAGTGGCAACCTTCGCACCCGCCGCACCGTGCGGCACTCCCGCGCCCTGGGCATCGCGCTGACCCCCAAGGCCGAGAAGTACATGGAGCGTCGTCCGTACGGCCCCGGCCAGCACGGCCGCGCCCGCCGCAAGCAGGACTCGGACTACGCGGTGCGCCTCAAGGAGAAGCAGCGTCTGCGCGCCCAGTACAACATCCGCGAGGCCCAGATGCGCCGCTACTTCGAGGAGGCCAAGCGCACCGCCGGCCTGACCGGTGAGAACCTGGTCGAGCTCCTCGAGCAGCGCCTCGACGCCCTCGTGCTGCGCGCCGGCTTCGCCCGCACCATCCAGCAGGCCCGTCAGCTCGTCGTGCACCGCCACATCATGGTGGACGGCAAGCGCGTGGACGTCCCCTCGTTCCGCGTGAAGGAGGGCCAGATGATCCACGTGCACGAGCGCTCGGAGAAGATGGTCCCCTTCCAGCTGGCCGCCGCCGGCGCCCACCAGCAGGTCCTGCCCGCCACCCCGGGCTACCTGACCGTGGAGATCGACAAGCTGCGCGCCACCCTCACCCGTCGCCCGAAGCGCTCCGAGGTCCCCGTGACCTGCGAGGAGCAGCTCGTGGTCGAGTACTACGCGCGCTGATCCGCCGCGGCCGGGTCCGTCCCGGACGACGGCGCCCCGCGCGTCCCGCAGGCCCGGTCACCTCTCGGAGGTGACCGGGCCTGCGGCGTCCCCCGGGCCCGCCGCCGGGGATCGGCGCCGCGCCCGGTAAGGTGGGGCCGGAATCCCTGCCGTCCGAAGGAGGCCCCCGCCATGCTCCGCTCGCTGCTGCTCGTCGGCGCCGGCGCCGCATCCGGCTGGTTCGCACACCGCGCCCTCGGCGACCGTGCCCACCCGGCCACCGACGCGACCGACGCGCCGACGTCTGACCCTGGCTCCGCGGGGGGGCGCGCGGGGTTCTCCGCCCGCCTGGACCCGGAGCGTCTGGCCCGCCAGGCCGGTGAGGCCGCCGCCGACGCCGCGGCGGCCGCCCTGCAGGACGGTGCCCGGCGCCTGGCCGAGCGCGTCCGCGCCGAGGCCCCCTGGGCCGCGCCCTACCTGCCCCACACGGGGCCGATCATCTCCGGGGAGACCGTGGAGCCGCCGTCGCACGGCGCCGCCCGCCCCCAGACCACCACCACGCAGAAGGACACCCCCGCATGAAGTCCCAGGAGATCGCCCGCCGCTGGACCGCCTTCTTCGAGTCCAGGGGGCACCGCGTGGTGCCGTCGGCGTCGCTCGTCTCGCCGGATCCGTCGCTGCTGTTCACGG
The DNA here is from genome assembly GCF_030407635.1 of Micrococcus sp. APC 4021. Lineage (NCBI taxonomy): Bacteria > Bacillati > Actinomycetota > Actinomycetes > Micrococcales > Micrococcaceae > Micrococcus > Micrococcus sp. APC 4021. The sequence goes on along the minus strand of NZ_JASDCZ010000031.1, from coordinate 19,328 downwards.
TGGCCGGCATGGTCCCGTTCATCCCGTACTTCCTGGGGGAGCAGACCCCGCCGAGCCCGCGCGTCGTCTCGGTGCAGAAGTGCATCCGCACCGCGGACATCGAGGAGGTCGGCAAGACCGTCCGCCACGGCACCTTCTTCCAGATGTGCGGCAACTTCTCCTTCGGCGACTACTTCAAGGAGACAGCCATCCCGATGGCCTGGGAGCTGCTGACGTCCTCGGTCGAGGACGGCGGCTTCGGCCTGGACCCCGAGCGCCTCTGGGTCACCGTGTACCGCGAGGACGACGAGGCCGAGCGCATCTGGCGCGAGGACGTGGGCGTCCGTCCCGAGCGCATCCAGCGCATGGGCAAGGACGACAACTACTGGAACACCGGCCAGCCCGGCCCGGGCGGCCCCTGCTCGGAGATCTTCTACGACCGCGGCCCCGCGTACGGCGTCGACGGCGGCCCGGCCGCGGACGACACCCGCTACATCGAGATCTGGAACCTCGTGTTCATGCAGTACCGCCTCTCCGCGGTGCGCTCGAAGGACGACTTCGACATCGCCGGCGAGCTCGAGCACAAGAACATCGACACCGGTCTCGGCCTCGAGCGGCTCGCCATGATCCTCCAGGGTGTGGAGAACATGTACGAGACGGACCAGGTCCGCCCCGTGCTCGACCGCGCCGCGCAGCTGGCCGGCCGCTCCTACACCTCCACCGAGGACCCGGCCGACCCGCACTACGACGACGACGTCCGCCTGCGCATGGTGGCCGACCACGTGCGCTCGGCCCTGATGCTGATCAGCGACGGCGTGCGCCCCGACAACGAGGGCCGCGGCTACGTGCTGCGCCGCCTCATCCGCCGCGTCGTCCGCGCCCTGCGCCTGATGGGCGTCACCGAGCCCGTTTTCCCTGAGCTGCTGCCGGTCTCCCGGGACGCGATGAAGGGCACCTACCCGGTGGTCGCGGACGAGTTCGAGCGCATCTCCCGGATCGCCTACGCCGAGGAGAAGGCGTTCCTGCGGACCATCGCCGCGGGCACGGCCCGCCTCGACGCCGCGGTGGGCCAGGCCCGCTCGGCGGGCGGCGGCATCGCGGGCCCGGACGCGTTCGAGCTGCACGACACCTACGGCTTCCCGATCGAGCTGACGCTGGAGATCGCGGAGGAGGCCGGCGTCGCCGTGGACGAGGCCGGGTTCCGCGCCCTCATGGCCGAGCAGCGCGACCGCGCCCGCGCGGACGCCAAGGCCAAGAAGGCCGGCCACACGGACACCGCCGTGTACCAGCGCCTGCGCGCCGAGGGCCAGACCCACTTCACCGGCTACACCGAGCACACCACCGAGTCCGTGGTGCGCGGCCTGCTGCAGAACGGCGAGGAGGTCGCGTCCGCCGGCGCCGGCACGGAGCTCGAGCTCGTCCTGGACGCCACGCCGTTCTACGCGGAGTCCGGCGGCCAGGCCGCGGACACCGGCCTGATCACCGGCGACGGCTTCCGCCTCGAGGTGCTCGACGTGCAGGCCCCCGTGAAGGGGCTGTCCGTGCACAAGGTCAAGGTCCTCGACGGCGAGGTCGCCGCCGGCGCGCAGGCCCTCGGCGCGATCGACCTGCAGCGCCGCCTCGACGGCGAGAAGGCCCACTCCGGCACCCACCTGGTGCACGCCGCACTGCACCAGATCCTCGGCCCCGAGGCCACCCAGTCCGGCTCCTTCAACAAGGAGGGCTACCTGCGCTTCGACTTCCGCTGGGCCGAGGCGCTCTCGGCCGGGGCCCGCTCCGAGGTCGAGGACGTGGTGAACATCGCCATCCGCGACGACCACGCCGTGCTCACCCAGGAGATGAGCCTCGAGGAGGCGCGCGCACTCGGCGCGATGAGCCTGTTCGGCGAGAAGTACGGCGACCGGGTGCGCGTCGTGGAGATCGACGGCGCCTGGTCCCGCGAGCTGTGCGGCGGCACCCACGTGGGCCGCACCGCGCAGATCGGCTCGCTGACCCTGCTCGGCGAGCAGTCCGTGGGCTCGGGCAACCGCCGCGTCGAGGCGCTCGTCGGCCTGGACTCGTTCCGCCACCTCGCCGCGGAGCGCACCCTCGTCTCCGAGCTCTCGGAGATGTTCAAGGCCCCGGCCGAGGAGCTCAAGGACCGCATCGGCGCCACCCTGGACCGGCTCAAGGCGGCCGAGAAGCAGGTCGCGGAGCTGCGGGCCCAGGCGCTGCAGGCCCAGGCCGGGCAGCTCGCCGGGCAGGCCCAGGACGTCACGACGTCCGCCGGGACGTCGGTGCGGGTGCTGGCGCACCACGTCGGCGACGTGGCCGGGGACCAGCTGCGTTCCCTCGTGCTGGACCTGCGCGCCCGGATCGAGTCGGCCGGCGGCAACGCGGCGGGCACGCCCGTGCTCGTGGCCCTCACGGCCGAGGCCAAGGGCCGGCCCCTCGTGGTCGTGGCGACCAACGAGGCCGCCCGCGCGGCCGGCCTCCAGGCGGGCGCCATGGTCAAGACCGCCACCGGCGTGCTCGGCGGCGGGGGCGGAGGCAAGGACGACGTCGCCCAGGGCGGCGGCCAGGACGTCACGCGCGTCGGGGACGCGCTCGACGCCGTCGTCGCTGCGGTGCGCGCGGCCTGAGGCGGACGTGAGCGCAGGTCAGGACGGGGCCGCCGTGGCGAGCGACGCCGTGCGTCGGGGGCGCACCCTCGGCGTCGACGTGGGCCGTGCCCGCGTGGGCGTCGCGTCGGCCGACCCCGACGGCCTGATCGCCACCCCCGTGGCCACCCTGCGGCGGGATGCGCGTCGACGTCGTGACGTGGACGAGCTCGTCGCCCACGCTCGCGAGCTCGACGTCGTCGCCGTGTACGTCGGCCTGCCGGTGAATCTGCGGGGCGAGCACACGCCGTCCACGCAGGACGCCCTCGACTACGCGGACGCCGTCGCCGCCGCCCTGGTCGAGGCGGGCCACCGCGTGCCGGTCCGGCTCGTCGACGAGCGGCTCAGCACGGTCTCCGCGCAGGCCGGACTGCGGGCCGCGGGCCGGTCCGTCAAGGACAGCCGCGGCGTGATCGACCAGGCGGCCGCCGTCGCGATCCTGCAGGCCGCCGTGGACGAGCAGCGCCGCACCGGCCGCTGGGCCGGCCAGGACCGGGAGCAGATCCGGTGACCGGCGACCACCAGCACGCGCGGCGTGAGGACCACTGGGACGATCTGCTCGGCGACGAGGCCGACGTCCACGACGACCTCGACGTGTTCGGCTTCGCCCACGGCGAGGCGGACGAGGCCGATCTCGGCGCCCCGTCCCAGCCGGTCGACGCGGCCGGCCCATGCCGGCCCCGCACGTTCCTGCGTCGCCGGGGCTCCGGGTCCCACCCGGCCCCGCGGGTCGATCGCGGCGCCGGCCGGCGGCGGACCGCGCTGGTGCTGGGCACGGTGCTCGTGGCGTTCGCCGTCGTGGTCGGGCTGATCGTGCGCGGGTTCCTGGGCGGCCCCGACCACACGGCCGTCGAGGGCGACGAGGTGACGTTCTCGGTGGAGCCGGGCGAGGACCTGGGCTCCGTGGCGGCCCGCCTGGACCGGGCCGGCATCGTGGCCTCCGCCCGTGCGTTCGAGCGCGCCGCCCGGGACACGGGCAGCGGTCTCGTGCGCTCGGGGGACTTCGTGCTGCGCGAGCGGATGCCCGCGGCCGAGGCCCTCGCGGTGCTCCAGGGCGCCGCGGACGGGGCCGTGCACTACGTGCTCGTGGAGCGCGGCCGGCGACTCACCGAGGTGCTGGACGCCGTCGCCGAGGCCACGGGGCTGCCCCGCGAGGAGCTCGAGGCCGCCGCCCACGACCCGACCCGCTACGGCGTCCCCGGGGAGGCGGGCACGCTCGAGGGCTGGCTCGACGCGGGGGAGTACCGCCTCCCCGTCGACGCCACCGCCGAGCAGGTGCTCGACTCCCTGATCCGGCCCACCCTCGCCGAGCTCGACGCCCTCGACGTCCGCGACCCGGCCGAGCAGCAGCGCCTGCTCACGATCGCCTCCATCCTCGAGGCGGAGGCCCTGCCCCAGGACTACCGGCAGGTCGCCGGCGCCATCGAGAACCGCCTCGCCCCGGACAACACCGAGACGCGCGGGCTCCTGCAGATCGACGCCACCGTCACGTACGGCCTCGGCGTGCGCAGCCTCAGCTTCACCTCGGGCCAGCGCCAGGACGCGTCGAACCCCTACAACACGTACGTGCACCCGGGCCTGCCGCCGGGTCCGATCGGCATGCCCTCCGACGCGGCCGTCGAGGCCGCCCTCGACCCGGCCGAGACGGACGCCTACTACTGGGTGACCACGGACATCGGCACCGGCCACACCGAGTTCTCCCGCACCTATGAGGAGCACCAGCAGCACGTGCGCACCCTGCAGCGCTACTGCGCCTCCAATCCGGGGGTGTGCTGATGCGCCCCACGCTGCGCGCGGCGGTCCTGGGCCGGCCGATCGCCCACTCGCTCTCCCCGGTGCTGCACGCGGCCGGCTACCGGGTCCTGGGCCTCGACGTCGACTACGGCCGCCGAGACCTGGGCGAGGACGAGGTGCTCGCCTTCGCGGCCGAGCACCTCGGCGCCCCGGGCACGGCCGACGGCGGCGCGGCCGCGGCCCGCGGGCAGGACTGGCTCGGCTGCTCCGTCACCATGCCGCTGAAGCGGGCGGTCGTCGCCGCCGCCGGGCACGTCAGCGACCGCGTCCGCCTCCTGGGCACCGCGAACACCCTCGTGCGCGACCACCCCTCCGCGCCCGGGGTCGTCCACGCCGAGAACACGGACGTGGACGGCATCCTCGGCGCCCTCGCCGCGGCCGGCCTCGACCGTGCCGCCCGGGGCGGGACCGTCGGCGTCCTCGGGAACGGGGGGACCGCGACGGCGGCCGTCCTCGCCGCCGCCACGCTCGGCGCGGACGCGGTGCTCTTCGGCGTCCGCGACCCCGCCCGCGCCGCCGAGGTGACGGCCCTGGCCGACGCGCTCGGGCTGCGCTGGGCGACCCTGACCCAGGCGGATCTGCTCCGGCGGGCGCCGGGGCTGCGTGCCGTCGTCGCCACCCTGCCGCCGCGCGCCGCGGACGCCCTGGCCGCACACGTGCCGGCCGGCGCCGCCCTGCCGCCCCTGCTGGACGCGGCCTACGACCCGTGGCCCTCCGTGCTGGCGTCCGCCTGGTCCCGGGAGGGCGGTCCGGTGGCGTCCGGGCTGTCCATGCTGCTGCACCAGGGCATCGAGCAGGTCCGGCTGTTCACGGCCCGGCCCCGCGCCGCGGCCGGGATGCCCGAGCCGGACTGGGCGGCGGTGACGCGCGCCGCGGCGGACGCCCTGGGACCGGCCGCCGGCTGAGCGTCGAACGCCGGATCCGGTGCGTCCCGTCCGGTCACACGTGACGGCGCGGCGCCCCGTGCGTGAGAGACTGCACGCCATGGTGCGCTGGTTGACAGCGGGGGAGTCTCACGGCCCCGCGCTCACAGGAATCGTAGAGGGACTGCCGGCCGGGATCCCGGTCACGACGCAGGACGTGCAGGACGCGCTCGCGCGCCGCCGCCTGGGGTACGGGCGCGGCGCGCGCATGAAGTTCGAGCAGGACGCGGTGACGATCCTCGGCGGCGTCCGCCACGGCCGCACCCTCGGCTCGCCTGTGGCGATCCAGGTGGGCAACACGGAATGGCCCAAGTGGGAGAAGGTGATGGCCGCCGATCCCGTCCCCGCGGAGGAGCTCGACGGTCTGGCCCGCAACGCGGCGCTCACCCGCCCGCGGCCCGGCCACGCCGACCTGACCGGCATGCAGAAGTACGGCTTCGACGAGGCCCGCCCCCTCCTCGAGCGCGCCTCCGCCCGTGAGACCGCCGCCCGTGTGGCCCTGGGCACCGTCGCCCGCGCCTTCCTCGGCGAGCTCGGCGTGCGGATCGTCTCCCACACCGTGGCCTTCGGGGAGGCCGCCCTGCCGGAGGGCCACCCGTTCCCCGTCCCCGAGGACGAGGCCCGCCTCGACGCCGACCCGGTCCGCTGCCTCGACCCGCAGACCTCCGCGGCGATGGTCGCCGAGGTCGACGACGCCCACCGCGCCGGGGAGACCCTCGGCGGCGTCGTGGAGGTGCTGGCGTACGGCGTGCCGATCGGCCTGGGCTCCCACGTCCACTGGGACCGCCGCCTCGACGCGCGGCTGGCGGGGGCGCTCATGGGCATCCAGGCGATCAAGGGCGTGCAGGTCGGCGACGGGTTCGCCACGGCCGCCCGACGCGGCACCGCCGCCCACGACGGGATCGCCCGCGGCGCGGACGGCCGCCCCCGGCGCACGACCGACCGGGCCGGCGGCATCGAGGCCGGCATGTCGACGGGTGAGCTGCTGCGCGTGAGCGCCGCGATGAAGCCGATCGCCACGGTGCCGCGCGCACTGCCCACGGTCGACGTCGCCACGGGCGCGGAGACCACGGCCCACCATCAGCGCTCCGACGTGGCGGCCGTGCCCGCCGCGGGCATCGTCGCCGAGGCCATGGTCGCCCTCGTCCTGGCCGACGCGATGCTCGAGAAGTTCGGCGGCGACTCCGTGGCCGAGACGCGCCGCAACCTCGAAGCGTTCCAGGCCGCGGTCCCCGCCCTGCCGGAGCCGGGCGCCGACGTCGTGGCGGACGGCCCGATGGGCGACCCCCTGCCGTGACCGACACCCCCGGGACCGCGCCGGCCCCGGGACCGGACCCGAGCACGCGTCCCGTCCCCGGGCCCGTCACCGTGTGCCCGTGGGAGGGCATGATCGGTGCCCTCGAGGCGCGCCTGACGGCCGCGGCCACGGTGGCCGCCGCGGCCGACGAGGACCCGGCCGCGCGCCCGGCCCGCCGGATCGTCCTCGTCGGCCCGATGGGGGCCGGGAAGACGACGGTCGGCCGGGCCCTGGCCGCCGTGACCGGGCTGCCCTTCGTGGACTCCGACGAGCTGTTCACCCAGGTGCACGGCCCGATCCCGGAGTTCTTCGCCGAGCACGGCGAGGCCGCGTTCCGGGCGGAGGAGGCGCGCGTCATCGGCCATGTGCTCGGCCGACCCGCCCCGTGCGTCCTCTCGTGCGGCGGCGGCGCCGTCCTGCATCCGGGCACCCGCCGCGCGCTGGCCGGGCCGGACTCCGACGTCGTCTACCTCGCGGTCGGAGAGGAGGAGGCGCTGCGCCGCGTGGGCGGCGGCGCGGGCCGCCCCGTCCTGGCCGGAGACCCCGCCGGGACCTGGCGGCGCATCCTCGCCGAACGCGAGGGGCTGTACCGCGAGGTCGCCGACCTCGTGCTCGACACCACAGGCCTGACGGCCGCCGAGGCGGCCTGGCGTATCGTGGGGGACGCCCACCGCCCCCGAAGGAGTGAGTCACACCCATGACCGACCGTGAGCCGGACATCACCGAGCAGGAGACCCCGGGGGCGGCGCCCGCGGCCGCTCCGGCCGCACCCGAGGACGTGACGGTCATCCCCGTGGCCGGCGGCCACGAGGCGGCCGTGCACGGCGGCTACGACGTGGTGGTGGGCCGGGGCCTGCTCGCGCGCCTGCCGGACATGCTCGGCCCGACCGTCCGACGCGTGCTGGTCATCCATCCGCGCGCCCTCCGGGCCACCGGCGACGTCGTCAAGAACGACCTCGAGGCCGTGGGCCTGACCGCACTGACCGCCGAGATCCCGGACGCCGAGGAGGGCAAGCACCTGCAGGTGGCCGGGTTCTGCTGGCAGGTGCTCGGCCAGAACGACTTCACCCGGTCGGACGCGATCGTCTCCGTGGGCGGCGGCGCCGTGTCCGACCTGGCCGGCTTCGTGGCGGCCACGTGGCTGCGCGGCGTCCGCGTCGTGCACATGCCCACCACCCTGCTGGGCATGGTGGACGCGGCGGTGGGCGGCAAGACCGGCATCAACACCGCCGAGGGCAAGAACCTGGTGGGGGCGTTCCACAATCCGGCCGGCGTGCTGGCGGACCTGGACACGCTGCTCACCCTGCCGGCCAACGAGCTGATCTCCGGCCTGGCCGAGGTCGTGAAGTGCGGCTTCATCGCCGACCCCGCGATCCTCGACCTCATCGAGGAGGACCCGGCCCAGGCCCAGAACCCGCACTCCGCGCGGCTGCGCGAGCTGATCGAGCGTTCGATCCGGGTCAAGGCGGACGTCGTCTCCCGCGACCCCCGCGAGTCGGGCGCCCGCGAGGCGCTGAACTACGGCCACACGATGGGGCACGCGATCGAGCTCGCCGAGCGCTACCAGTGGCGCCACGGCGCCGCGGTGTCCGTGGGGCTGGTCTTCGCGGCCGAGCTGGCCCGCTCCCTCGGCCGGCTCGACGACGCCACCGCGGACCGCCACTGGTCGGTGCTGACGGCCCTGGGCCTGCCCGTCTCCTACCGCGGGGACCGGTGGCAGACCCTGCTCGAGGGCATCCGCCGGGACAAGAAGAACCGCGGCGACCAGCTGCGCTTCGTCCTGCTGGACGGGCTCGCGCAGCCCACCACCGTGGACATCCCGGACGCGTCCCTGCTCTTCGCGGCGTACCAGGAGATCGCAGAGTGAGCCGCCGCTGACCCCGGCCCCGCGCGGGGCCTCCCGTAGACTGGCCCGCGCACATCCAAGACCCCACCCACTGCAGGCGGACCCGTGACGGTCCGCGAGACCGATCGGGAGCACACACACGTGGCAACGAGCAACGACATCAAGAACGGCGCCGTCCTGAAGCTGGAGGGCCAGCTCTGGAACGTCACCGAGTTCCAGCACGTCAAGCCGGGCAAGGGCGGCGCGTTCGTCCGCACCAAGATGAAGAACATCACCACGGGCAAGGTCGTGGACAAGACCTTCAACGCCGGCGCCAAGGTCGAGTTCGCCACCGTGGACCGCTCCGACTACCAGTACCTCTACCAGGACGGCGCGGACTACGTGTTCATGGACGTCAAGGACTACGACCAGATCACCGTGCCCGGGGCCGTGGTCGGCGACGCCGCGAAGTACATGCTCGAGAACACCCAGGTGGTCATCGCCCTGCACGAGGGCACGCCGCTGTACCTCGAGATGCCGGCGTCCGTGGTCCTGGAGATCACCTACACCGAGCCGGGCCTGCAGGGGGACCGCTCGTCCGCCGGCACCAAGCCCGCCACCGTGGAGACCGGCGCCGAGATCCAGGTGCCGCTCTTCGTCGAGCAGGGCACCCGCGTCAAGGTCGACACCCGCACCGGCGACTACCTCGGCCGCGTCAATGACTGAGCGGGCCTCCGCCGGCTCCGCTGCCAAGCGGGGGACCACGGCGCGCAGCCGCTCCCGGCAGCGTGCGGTGGAGATCCTGTTCGAGGCCGAGCAGCGGGGCTCCAGCGCGCTGGAGGGCATCCGCACCCGCCGCGAGAGCACCGATCTGCAGGTGAACGCCTACACCCAGCGGCTCGTGGAAGGCGTCATCGCGGACCAGGAGCGGCTCGACGAGGCCCTGAGCTCCTACTCCCGCGGCTGGTCCCTGGACCGCATGCCCGCCGTCGACCGGGCGATCCTGCGCGTGGGGGCCTGGGAGCTGCTGTTCCAGGACGACGTGCCGGACGCCGTCGCCATCTCCGAGGCCGTCGCCCTGGCCGCCCAGCTGTCCACGGACGACTCGCCCGAGTTCGTCAACGGTCTGCTCGGCCGCCTGCAGCAGGTCAAGCCGACGCTGCTCGCCTGAGCCGCCGAGAGCTCCGTCACGAGGCCCGTCCCGCACCGCGTCATCCGCGCCGTGGGGCGGGCCTCGCTGGTAGAGTCGGCGACGTCCCGCGCGGGGGCCCACCGGCGCCCCGGGACGGACCACGCATCCTTTAAGAGCCGTCCTGTGAGGCGGGGAAGGAGGCGCCGGCATGGGAACTGACCCCGCCGCACCTCGTGCTGCCCGGACCGTGCTGTCCACGTCCGAGATCGACCGGGCGCTGACCCGGATCGCCCACGAGATCCTCGAGTCCAACAAGGGCGCCGAGGGTCTCGTCCTGATGGGGATCCCGCGCCGCGGGGCCCCCCTGGCCCGGCGGCTCGGCGCCCTGCTGGCCCGCATCGAGCCGGCCTTCGACCCCACCGCCGCCGTCGGTGAGGTGGACGTGACGCTCTACCGGGACGACCTCCGCCGCGGCACGGCCCGCACCCCGATGCCCACCCGCCTGCCCGAGGTCCCCCTCGACGGCGCCGTCGTCGTGCTCGTGGACGACGTCCTCTTCTCCGGCCGCACCGTCCGGGCCGCCCTCGACGCGATCGCCGACCTGGGCCGCCCCGCCGCCGTGCGCCTGGCCGTCCTCGTGGACCGCGGGCACCGCGAGCTGCCCGTCCGGGCCGACTTCGTGGGCAAGAACCTGCCGACCTCCACCGCCGAGCGCGTCCAGGTCCGGCTCATGGAGGTCGACGGCCCCGAGGGCACCGGCGAGGTCACTGAGGACGCCGTGAGCATCGTCGACCGTGTCGCGACCCGGGAGGGTTGAGCCGTGCGCCACCTGCTGTCCACCGCCGACCTCTCCCGCGCCGACGCCCTCGCCGTCCTCGACACCGCCGAGGAGATGGCCGCCGTCAACCAGCGCGAGGTCAAGAAGCTGCCCGCCCTGCGCGGCCGCACCGTGGTGAACCTCTTCCTCGAGGACTCCACCCGCACCCGCATCTCCTTCGAGGCCGCCGCCAAGCGGCTCTCCGCGGACGTGATCAACTTCTCCGCGAAGGGGTCGTCCGTCTCCAAGGGGGAGTCGCTCAAGGACACCGTCCAGACGCTCGAGGCCATCGGCGCGGACGCCATCGTGATGCGCCACTGGTCCTCGGGCGCGGCCCGCCAGCTGGCCGACTCCGGCTGGGTGCGCTCCGCCGTCGTGAACGCCGGCGACGGCACCCACGAGCACCCCACCCAGGCCCTCCTGGACGCCTTCACCCTGCGCCGGCGCCTCGCCGCGGCGACGGGAGAGGACCTGGTCGGCCGGGACCTGACCGGCATGCGCGTGGTGATCGTGGGGGACATCCTGCACTCGCGCGTGGCCCGGTCCAACGTGTGGCTGCTCAGCACGCTGGGCGCACAGGTCACCCTGGCCGCCCCGCCCACCCTGCTGCCCGTGGGCGTGGCCGCGTGGCCGTGCCAGGTCACCTACTCGCTGGACGAGGCCCTCGACGCCGGCCCCGACGCCGTCATGATGCTCCGCGTCCAGGCCGAGCGAATGGGCGGCGCCTTCTTCCCGTCCGCAGGGGAGTACACCCGGACCTGGGGGCTGACCGACGACCGCTTCGCCCGCCTCACCGCCGGCCGGGGCGCCCTGCTCGACGAGCCCGTGGTCATGCACCCCGGCCCGATGAACCGCGGCCTGGAGATCAGCCCGGCGGCGGCGGACTCGCCCCGCAACACCGCCCTCGAGCAGGTCGCCAACGGCGTGTCCGTCCGCATGGCGGTCCTGCACCTCGTCCTCAACCACGACCAGGAGGTCCGCCCGTGAGCGCCCCCAGCCCCGCCCCCCTGCTGCTGCGCAGCGCGCGCCTGACCACGGGCGAGACCGCCGACGTGCTCGTCGCCGAGGGCCGGATCGCCGCCCTCGGCCCGGACGCCGCGACCCACGCCGCCGGCCTCGACCCGGCCCCCGAGGAGGTCGACTGCGCCGGCCTGGTGCTGCTGCCCGGGCTCGTCGACCTGCACACCCATCTGCGCCAGCCCGGCAAGGAGGACGCGGAGACGGTCGAGACCGGCACCCGCGCCGCCGCGATGGGCGGCTTCACCTCGGTCCACGCGATGGCCAACTCGACGCCGACGGCCGACACCGCCGGCGTGGTGGAGCAGGTGTGGCGGCTGGGCCGGGACGCGGGCTGGTGCGATGTGCACCCCGTGGGCGCGGTGACCGTGGGCCTGGCCGGCGAGGCCCTGGCCGACCTCGGCGCGATGGCCGACTCGCAGGCCCGCGTGCGGATGTTCTCCGACGACGGCATGTGCGTCCACGACGCCGTGCTGATGCGCCGTGCGCTCGAGTACGTGAAGTCCTTCGGCGGCTTCGTGGCCCAGCACGCGCAGGAGCCGAACCTCACCGCCGGCGCCCAGATGAACGAGTCCGAGCTCTCCGGCGTCCTCGGCCTGGCCGGCTGGCCCGCCGTGGCGGAGGAGGCCATCATCGCCCGTGACGTGCTGCTGGCCCAGCACGTGGACTCCCGCCTGCACGTGTGCCACGTCTCCACGGCCGGCTCCGTCGAGCTGATCCGCTGGGCCAAGGCCCAGGGCGTGGCCGTGACCGCCGAGGTCACCCCGCACCACCTGCTGCTCACCGAGGAGCTCGTCCGCTCCTACGACCCCGTGTTCAAGGTCAACCCGCCGCTGCGCCGCGAGTCCGACGTGATGGCCCTGCGCGCCGGGCTGGCCGACGGCACCATCGACACCGTGGGCACCGACCACGCCCCACACACCGCCGAGACCAAGCAGTGCGAGTGGACGGTCGCGGCGATGGGCATGACGGGCCTCGAGACCGCCCTGTCCGTGGTGCAGCAGGCGATGGTGGACACCGGCCTGATGGACTGGGCCGGCGTCGCCCGCGTAATGTCCACGGCGCCGGCCCGGATCGCCGGCCTGACCGACCAGGGCCAGGCCGACGAGCGCGGCGTCCCGCGCGTCGGCGCCGTGGCCAACCTCGTGCTCGTGGACCCGCAGGCCCGCCGCACCGTGGACCCCGAGCAGCACCTGACCAAGTCCCGCAACAGCCCGTACCGGGGCATGGAGCTGCCGGGCGCGGTACGCCACACGGTCTACCGCGGCGCCCGCGTCGTCGCCGACGGCGCCCCCGCCCGGCCGTACCGCCACCCGGCCCTGACGGAGACGGGGGAGCGCGCGTGAGCATCACCTCCCTGGCCGCCGCCCTGGCGGCCCGTCCCGTCCCGCCGCGGACCCCGACGAAGGACTACGCGGACGTGTGGCTGCCGGTGACCCTGGGCACCCTGGCCGTCGTCCTCGTGCTGCTCGGCCTGCTGGCCCTCGGGTGGCGGGCCCGCCGCCGGGCGCAGGCCGGGATCCCGGCCCCGGCCCCCGTGCCGACGGCCCTCTACGACGCCGAGCCGACGCTGTCCGCGGAGGGCATGCACGTGGGCACGGTGCGCGGCGAGGACCGACTGGACCGCGTGGCGGTGCACGGCCTGGGCCTGCGCTCGCGCGCCGTCCTCGAGGTCCACGACGCCGGCACCCACCGCGGCCTGCTCGTGCTCCGCCCCGGGGCCGCCAACCTGTTCATCCCCGCGGACGACCTCGTCGAGGCCGGCCTGTCCGGCGGGATCGCCGGCAAGTTCGTCGAGCCGGGCGGGCTCGTCGCCTGGGGCTGGCGCCTCGGCGACGTCGAACTCACCTCCGCCTTCCGCCCCGACCGCCCCGAGGACCGCGACCGGCTCCTCGCCGCCCTGCAGACCATCATCGACCCCGCCCCGGCCGACCCGGCCGGCCGCGCAGGAGAAGGAGACCCCCGATGAGCACCCCCACCGACGACCTGGCCCTGCTCGTCCTCGAGGACGGCACCGTCCACCGCGGCCGGGCCTACGGCGCCCGCGGCCGCACCCTGGGCGAGGCCGTGTTCACCACGGGCATGACCGGCTACCAGGAGACCCTCACCGACCCGTCCTACGCGGGGCAGATCATCGTGCAGACCTCCCCGCACATCGGCAACACCGGGGTCAACGACGCCGACCGCGAGTCGCGGGCGATCTTCGCCGCCGGCTACGTGGTCCGCGACGCGGCCCGGCGTCCGTCCAACTGGCGCGCCGAGCGCACCCTCGACGAGGAGCTCGAGGCGTTCGGCGTCGTCGGGATCCGCGAGGTCGACACCCGGGCCATCACCCGCCGCCTGCGCACCGAGGGCTCGATGCGCGCCGGCGTGTTCTCCGGCGAGCACGCCGCCCGCCCGGAGGCCGAGCTGCTGGCGGAGGTGCGCGCCCAGCCGTCGATGGCCGGCGCCCGCCTCGCGGAGTCCGTCACCACGGAGCAGCCGTACGTCATCGAGCCGGCCGAGCACGGCTGGGAGGGCGAGCCGATCGCCGAGATCGCCGCCCTCGACCTCGGCATCAAGGCCGCCACGCCGCGGCACCTGGCCTCCCGCGGCATCCGCGTGCACGTGCTGCCCGCGGCCACGGACCTGGCCGGCATCCGCGCCGTGGACCCGGACGGCGTCTTCCTGTCCAACGGCCCCGGCGACCCGGCCACGGCAGACGCCCAGGTGGAGCTGCTGCGCGAGGTCCTCGACGCCGGCCTGCCGTTCTTCGGCATCTGCTTCGGCAACCAGATCTTCGGCCGCGCGCTCGGCTTCGACACCTACAAGCTGAAGTTCGGCCACCGCGGCCCGAACCAGCCGGTGCTGGACAAGGCCACGGGCCGCGTGGCCATCACCTCCCAGAACCACGGCTTCGCCGTGGCCGCCCCCCTCGGCGAGCCGATCGAGGCGCCGGAGTCGCGCTTCGGCCGCGTCGAGGTCTCCCACTGGTCCCTGAACGACCAGGTCGTCGAGGGCCTGCGCCTGCTCGACCGGCCCGCCTTCTCCGTGCAGTTCCACCCGGAGTCCGCGGCCGGCCCCAACGACACCCTCGACCTGTTCGACCGCTTCGTGCAGCTGCTCACCGAGCACCGCGCCGCCACCACCCCCGCCACCGAAGGAGCCTGATCCATGCCCAAGCGCACCGACCTGAAGTCCGTCCTGGTCATCGGCTCCGGCCCCATCGTGATCGGCCAGGCCGCCGAGTTCGACTACTCCGGCACCCAGGCCATCCGCGTCCTCAAGGAGGAGGGCGTCCGCGTCGTCCTCGTCAACTCCAACCCGGCCACGATCATGACCGACCCGGAGCTGGCCGACGCCACCTACGTCGAGCCCATCACCCCGGCCGTGGTCGCCAAGATCATCGAGAAGGAGCGCCCGGACGCCCTGCTGCCCACCCTGGGCGGCCAGACGGCGCTGAACACCGCCATCGCCCTCGACAAGGACGGGGTGCTCGAGCGCTTCGGCGTCGAGCTGATCGGCGCGAACATCGAGGCCATCGAGCTCGGCGAGAACCGCGAGCTGTTCAAGGGCGTCGTGGAGCGTGCCGGCGGCGAGTCCGCCCGGTCCCACATCGTGCACACGATGGAGGAGGCCCTGGCCGCCGTCGAGGACCTGAAGTACCCCGTGGTGGTGCGCCCCTCGTTCACGATGGGCGGCCTCGGCTCCGGCATGGCCTACGACGAGGCCGACCTGTACCGCATCTGCGGCGCCGGCCTGCAGTACAGCCCGACCTCCGAGGTCCTGCTCGAGGAGTCCATCCTCGGCTGGAAGGAGTACGAGCTGGAGATGATGCGGGACAAGAACGACAACGTCGTCGTCGTCTGCTCCATCGAGAACGTGGACCCCGTGGGCGTGCACACCGGCGACTCCATCACCGTGGCCCCGGCCATGACGCTGACGGACCGCGAGTACCAGAAGCTGCGGGACATCTCGATCAACGTCATCCGCGAGGTCGGCGTGGACACCGGCGGCTGCAACATCCAGTTCGCGGTGAACCCCGTGGACGGGCGCGTCGTCGTCATCGAGATGAACCCGCGCGTCTCCCGCTCCTCGGCGCTGGCCTCGAAGGCCACCGGCTTCGCGATCGCCAAGATCGCCACCAAGCTGGCCCTGGGCTACACGATGGACGAGATCCCCAACGACATCACCCAGAAGACCCCGGCGTCCTTCGAGCCGGTCCTGGACTACGTGGTCGTGAAGGTCCCGCGCTTCGCGTTCGAGAAGTTCCCGGCGGCGGATCCCACGCTGACCACCACCATGAAGTCGGTCGGCGAGGCCATGGCCATCGGCCGCAACTTCACGGAGGCCCTGCAGAAGGCCCTGCGCTCGCTCGAGCAGAAGGGCTCGGAGCTCGCGTTCCCGCAGGACGCCGACCCGCAGGCCCTGCTCGCGGCGGCGAGCACGGCCACCACCGACCGGCTCTCCCAGACCCAGCAGGCGCTCTACGCCGGCGCCACGATCGAGGAGGCCTTCGAGGCCACCGCGATCGACCCGTGGTTCCTGGACCAGTTCGTGCTCATCAACGAGGTCGCGGACGAGATCCGCGACGCCGAGGTCCTCGACGAGGCCCTGCTGCGCCGCGCCAAGCGGCACGGGTTCTCCGACGCCCAGATCGGCTCGCTGCGGCACATGGACGCCGCGGTCGTGCGCGGCGTGCGTCACGCCCTGGGCGTGCGCCCCGTCTACAAGACCGTGGACACCTGTGCCGCCGAGTTCGAGGCCTTCACCCCGTACCGGTACTCCAGCTACGACCTCGAGACCGAGGTCGCCCCGCACGAGGGCGAGTCGGTGATCATCCTCGGCTCGGGCCCGAACCGGATCGGCCAGGGCATCGAGTTCGACTACTCGTGCGTGCACGCCACCATGGCGCTGCGCGAGGCTGGCTACGAGACCGTGATGGTCAACTGCAACCCGGAGACGGTATCCACGGACTACGACATCTCCGATCGCCTCTACTTCGAGCCGCTCACGCTCGAGGACGTCCTGGAGGTCATCGCGGCAGAGGAGGCCTCCGGCGGCGTGCGCGGCGTCTTCGTGCAGCTCGGCGGCCAGACCCCGCTCAAGCTGGCCCAGCAGCTCGCCGACGCCGGCGTGCCGATCCTGGGCACCTCGCCCGCGGCCATCGACCTGGCCGAGCACCGCGGCGAGTTCGCGCTCGTGCTCGAGCGCGCGGGCCTGGTGGCGCCGAAGAACGGCACGGCGGTCTCCTTCGACGACGCCAAGCGCGTGGCGGACGAGATCGGCTACCCCGTGCTCGTGCGCCCCTCCTACGTGCTCGGCGGCCGCGGCATGGAGATCGTGTACTCCGAGGAAGCACTGGCCCACTACGTGGAGCACGCCACGGAGATCACCCCCGACCAGCCGATGCTCGTGGACCGCTTCCTCGAGGACGCGATCGAGATCGACGTCGACGCCCTCTACGACGGCACCGAGCTGTACCTCGGCGGCGTCATGGAGCACATCGAGGAGGCGGGCATCCACTCGGGTGACTCCGCGTGCGTGCTGCCTCCCGTCACCCTGGGCCCGGACGTGCTCGAGCGCGTGCACCGCGCCACCGAGCGGATAGCGGCCGGCGTCGGCGTGCGCGGCCTGATCAACATCCAGTTCGCGCTCGCCTCGGACGTGCTGTACGTGATCGAGGCGAACCCGCGCGCCTCGCGGACCGTGCCGTTCGTCTCGAAGGCCACGGGCGTCCAGCTGGCCAAGGCGGCCGCGCGGATCGGCGTCGGCGAGAGCATCGCCGACCTGCGCGCGGCGGGCATGCTGCCCACGGCGTACGACGGCGGCACCCTGCCGATCGGCGCGCCCGTGGCGGTCAAGGAGGCGGTGCTGCCGTTCACCCGCTTCCGCACCGCGGAGGGCCGCGTGGTCGACTCGCTGCTGGGCCCGGAGATGCGCTCGACGGGCGAGGTCATGGGCATCGACAAGCACTTCGACACCGCGTTCGCCAAGTCCCAGTCCGCCGCCGGCGGCCCGCTGCCCACCTCGGGGCGCGTGTTCGTGTCGGTCGCCAACCGGGACAAGCGCACCCTCGTGGGCCAGGCCAAGCGCCTCGTCGACCTCGGCTTCCAGGTGGTCTCCACCGGCGGCACCGCCGAGGTGCTGCGGCGCAACGGCATCCCCGCGGAGGTCGTGGCGAAGATCGCCGACGCCGGGCACGAGGACGGCGCGGGCACCGTGCTGGAGCAGCTGCACGCCGGCACCGTCGACCTCGTGCTGAACACGCCCTCCGGCGGCGACGCCCGCACGGACGGCTACGAGATCCGCGCGGCCGCGACGTCGCTCGGCGTGCCGGTGATCACGACCACGGCCGAATTCGGGGCGTGCCTGCAGGCCATCGAGGCCATGCGGTCCTACGAGTGGTCCGTCACCTCACTGCAGGAGCACGACGCGCGCCTGCAGCAGGCTGTCGCCGGTCCGGAGGCCGCGGCGTGACCACGACGGCGACGGGCGGCGCGGGGCCCCGCGCCCCCTTCGGGCGGCGGCTGGCCCACGCCATGGAGACGGCCGGTCCGCTGTGCCTCGGCGTGGACCCCCATCCGGGCCTGCTGCGGCAGTGGGGCCTGAGCGACACCCCGGCGGGCCTCGAGGCGTTCTCCCTAACCGCCCTCGAGGCGGCGGTGGGTCCCGAGGGGCCCCGCGTGGCGGCGATCAAGCCCCAGGTGGCGCTGTACGAGCGCCACGGATCGGCCGGCCTGGCGGCCCTGGAGCGGCTGCTCGCGGCCGCCCGGGACGCCGGGGTGCTCACGATCGCGGACGCCAAGCGCGGTGACATCGGCTCCACCATGGACGGCTACGCCGCCGCGTGGATCGCCGACGCCTCGCCCCTGGCCGCGGATGCGGTGACGCTCAGCCCGTACCTGGGTTTCGGCACCCTCGTGCCGACCATCCGCGCCGCCCACGAGGCCGGCCGCGGCGTGTTCGTCCTCGCGCTGACCTCCAATCCGGAGGGCCGCGAGGTCCAGCACGTGGGCGAGGGGTCGGCCGAGGGATCGGTCGCCCGGCGCATCGCCGCGGCGGCGGCCGCCGAGAACGCGGCCCTGCGCGGCGACGACGCGTGGGGGCCGGTGGGACTCGTCTTGGGCGCCACGGTGGCCGCCGAGGCGGACCGCCTCGGCCTGGACCTGCCGGCCCTCGGCGGGCCCCTGCTGGCGCCCGGGTTCGGTGCCCAGGGCGCCACGGCCCGGGGCATGCGGGCCGACTTCGGGACGGCCTGGCCGCAGGTCTTGGCGACCTCGTCCCGCGGCATCCTGAGCGCGGGCCCGTCGGTGGCCTCGCTGGTGGACACGATCGAGGAGAATCGCGCCGCCCTGCGGTGACGCCCGCGTCCTCCCGGCGCGCCCGTGCCGTGTGGACGGGATGGTATCTTCCCTTTCGATCGGCTGTGCTCGTCGTCCTTGACCATGGAAGGGTCACGACGGGGCCGGTGGGGAACGAGAGGCATCGAGGTCAGACCCATGGCGTTGCGGCAGCTCAGTGTGCAGGAGAGGGCGGAGGCCCGGAGGAAGGCCCTCCAGGCCCGCCAGGCGCGGGCGGAGCTCAAGGCGGCCTTCGCCGCCGGTGAGGTCGGCCTGGCCGACATTTTCGCGCGCGCGGACGCCGACGACGCCGTCGCCCGTCTGCGGACCGTGGACCTGCTGCTGGCCCTGCCGGGCGTGGGCGAGGTCCGGGCCCGGGAGGCGATGGCGGGGTGCGGCATCTCGCCGCGGCGTCGGCTGGGCGGCCTGGGCCGTCGTCAGCGCGAGGCGCTGATCGCCTATATTGGCCGGTGACCCCCACATCCCGGCGGGTCGGCGCCGGCCCGGGTGACGGGTCTGCGAGGCCCGTCCCACCAGGAGGATGCGTGACCGACACGTTCGACCCCGGACCCGCCCCCGCCGT
>NZ_JASDCZ010000030.1:0-21520 GCF_030407635.1 Micrococcus sp. APC 4021 | reverse complement strand
ACCAGTGGGCAGTTCTGATGGCCACCAGCGGGAAGAAACACTGGCCGCCTATGGGCAGAACTCAATGGCCCTTGACAGCGGAGTACGGCTTGGCTCTGCACCGGTGCCCACCATGTTGACCGTGACGCCGTGGCCTGCATCCGGGCCGTCGTCCATCTCGGGGCCCAGGGGTGGCGGATGGCCACCCTGCCGGGACAGCCCCCGCCGCCAGGACACACCGTCGGGCACGGGCCCGCGGCACCTGGGAGTCCGGAACCGGGCACGTGGCCGTCAGCAGGGGCCGGGCACGTCCCAGGCTGGCGGGAAACGCTGGGCAGGCCCACGGGGGTGGCCCGGGACCGGCGGGCCTGAACCCTTCGCCGTCCATGCGGGCCGATGCGCGCCGCGGCGTCGGGGCTGCTCAGGGCAGCGCGTCCTCGAGGTCACCCTGGGAACGTCGAAGGGCCCCACGCACCATGGTGCGTGGGGCCCTTCGTCAGGGAATCAGCCGCTCGGGATCAGCGATCCAGGTGAGGGGCGTGCGAGCCGTGCTCGAGCTCGACGGGGTGCTCCTCGTGGCCGTGCTGGCCGTGGGTGCGGGCCTCCACCAGCTCCTCGCGGGAGACCGGGGCGACGCGATCCTGGTAGAACATGCGGTTCAGGCCGGCACGGGCCTTCTCCAGCATGCCCACCTTGCCGTTGCGGCCGGGGATGGCCGGCACCGGGCGACGATCCTCGAAGGACACCAGGCGGTACAGCTCGTAGTCGGTGAGCTGACGGTGCCGCTCGTGGAAGCCGCCCTCGGGGGACATCTCGATGACACCGGCCTCGTGGCCGTGGAGCACGAGCTCACGGTCCTTGCGCTGCAGGGAGAGGCAGATGCGGCGGGTGACGATGAAGGCGATCACCGGGCCGAGGAAGAACAGCGCGCGCAGCACGTACAGCACGTCGTTCAGGGAGAGGCGGAAGTGGGTGGCGATGAGGTCCGAGGACGCGGCCGCCCACATGACGCAGTACCAGACGACGGCGGCCACGCCGATGCCCGTGCGGGCCGGGGCGTTGCGCGGACGGTCGAGCAGGTGGTGCTCAGTGTTGTCCTTGGTGATCCACCGCTCGATCCAGGGCCAGGTGCACATGCCGACGAGCAGGACGCCGACCGGGATCAGCGGCACGAGCACGCCCATGGGCAGGGACACCGAGGAGCCCCACGGCATCGGGATGTTCCAGAGGAAGGAGTAGTCGCCGATCATGCCCGGCATGAGGCGCAGGGCGCCGTCGAACACGCCGATGTACCAGTCGGGCTGGGTGCCGGCCTGCACCGGGGACGGATCGTACGGGCCGTAGTTCCAGTTGGCGTTGATCGTCACCGTGGAGGCGATGAGCGCGAGCACACCGAACACGATGAAGAAGAAGCCGCCGGCCTTGGCCGCGTACACGGGGCCCACCGGGTAGCCGACCACGTTGTCCTCGGTGCGGCCCGGGCCCGGGTACTGGGTGTGCTTGTGCACGACGACCATGAACAGGTGGATGCCGATCAGCAGCAGGATGGCGGCCGGCACGATCATGATGTGCAGGGCGTACAGGCGGCCGATGACCGAGTGGCCGGGGAACTCGCCGCCGAAGAAGAAGGCGGAGAGGTACGTGCCCACCAGCGGCAGCGACTTCAGGATGCCGTCGATGATGCGCAGGCCGTTGCCGGAGAGCACCTCGTCGGGCAGGGAGTAGCCGGTGAAGCCGGCGGCCCAGCCGGCCATCAGCAGGAAGCAGCCGACCAGCCAGTTCAGCTCACGCGGGCGACGGAACGCGCCGGTGAAGAACACGCGCAGCATGTGGACGGACATGGCCGCCACGAACATCAGCGCCGCCCAGTGGTGCAGCTGGCGCATGAACAGGCCGCCGCGCACGTCGAACGAGATGTCCAGGGTCGAGGCGTAGGCCGCGGACATCTCGATGCCGCGCAGCGGGGCGTAGGCCCCGTCGTAGACGACCTCCGACATGGAGGGGTCGAAGAAGAGGGTGAGGAACGCGCCGGACAGCAGCAGGATGACGAAGCTGTACAGGGCGACCTCGCCGAACATGAACGTCCAGTGGTCCGGGAAGATCTTGCGGCCGAAGAACTTCACGATCGGCGACATGCCCATGCGGGTGTCGACGAAGTTGGCGATGCGGCCGGTCGTGGTCGCCGGCTGGAACTCATTCACGGTGGTGCTCATAGGTGTCAGCCACGCTCCCAGTAGACAGGCCCGACGGGCTCATGGAAATCGCTCTGGGCCACGAGGTAGCCCTCGTCGTCCACGGTGATCGGCAGCTGCGGCAGCGCGTGGCTGGCCGGGCCGAAGATGACCTTGCACTCCTGCGTCAGGTCGAAGGTCGACTGGTGGCAGGGGCAGAGCAGGTGGTGGGTGTGCTGCTCGTACAGGGCGATCGGGCAGCCCACGTGCGTGCAGACCTTGGAGTAGGCGAAGATGCCGTCCACGTTCCAGTCCTCGCGACCCGGGGTGATCCTCACCTTGGCGGGGTCCAGGCGCATGAGCAGGACGACGGCCTTGGCCTTCTGGTTGAGCTTGTCGGGGCCCAGATCGTTCAGGCCGTCGGGGATGACGTGCACGGCCGAGCCGAGCGTGACGTCCGAGGCCTTGATGGGGGAGCCGGTGGGGTCGCGCACGAGGCGCACGCCCTCGGCCCACATGGTGTGGCGCAGACGCTCAGGGCCGAAGTTGTGAGCCTCCTGGTCCGAGAAATTGTCCGAGTCGTCCAGATCGCGGAACACGGCGATGAACGGCAGGGGGGCCAGCAGGGCGGCGCCGATCAGGGTGTTGCGCAGCAGGGGGCGGCGCTTGATCTGCGACTCGTCCAGGATCTCGGAGATCATCCCGGTGGCGGCCACGCGGTCGGCCTCCGAGCGGATCTCGTGACGGTCCTCCACGGTCTCGTGGTCGGGCATCAGGGTCTTGGCCCAGTGCACCACGCCGATGCCGATGCCGAACATGGCGAGGGCGGTGCCCAGGCCGAGCAGCAGGTTCTGCAGGTAGATCTTGCTGAACGCCTCACCGTTGCCGATCTGCCCCACACCGAAGTAGCCGATGAAGAAGAGCACCGTGCCCACGATGGAGATGAGGAACATGACCGAGACCTGACGCTCGGCGCGCTTCGCAGCCTTCGGATCCTCATCGGCCAGACGCGGACGGTGCGGAGGCAGGCCCGGGTTGTCGATCGCGTACCGGGGCGCGTCCTCGCCGGCGTGCTCGAGGGAACCCGAGCGATGCTCGGTCCCTTCAAAGCCTTTCTCGCCCATATGTCCTGTTTCCTTTACTCGAGTGATGAATGTCGATGACGGGTGGTCGGCGCGCCTGCGCCGACGGGATCAGGAGGACCGGCTGGTGAGCCAGACCATGAAGCCGATGATCAGCGCCAGGCCAGCGGTCCAGATGAACAGGCCCTCGGAGACGGGGCCGAGCGAGCCGAGGGCGAGGCCGCCGGGGGAGCCCTGGTTCTCGATGGTCTTCAGGTAGGCGATGATGTCGCGCTTGTCCTCGGGCTTGATGTTCGAGTCGGAGAACACCGGCATGTTCTGCGGGCCGGTCTCCATGGCCTCGTAGATGTGCTTCTCCTCCACGCCCTGCAGAGACGGGGCGTACTTGCCGCGGGTGAGCGCACCGCCGGCCGCAGCCGCGTTGTGGCACATGGCGCAGTTGATGCGGAACAGGTCGCCGCCGCGGGTGATGTCCACGTCCTCGTGGTTCACATCCAGGTACTCGTCCTCGGGGACGGCGGGGCCGGCGCCCAGCGAGGCGACGTAGGCGGCGAGCTGCGCCGTCTGCTCGTCGTTGAACTGGTTCGGCTTGACCTGGGCCTGCGGGCCGTTCATCTGCATCGGCATGCGGCCGGTGCCCACCTGGAAGTCGACGGAGGCGGCGCCGACACCGATCAGGGACGGACCGGAGGGACCCCCCGCGGCACCCGTGCCGTGGCACGAGGCGCAGTTCGCGTTGAAGAGCTTCTCGCCCTCGGAGATGTCATCAGCCGAGGCGGCCGCGGTGACCTGCGTGGCCGCCTGCGCCTGGTTCACGGTGCTCGCGACGGAGTACAGTCCGCCGGTCACCAGGAGTCCCAGCAGGAGGAGCGCCAGCCCCATCAGGGGATGGCGTCGGTTCTGCGAAAGTGCCTTCACGGGGGTTTCCTATCGTTCTCTTCCCGGGCGGGCCGCTCGTGCTGCCGGCCCGGGCCTGAAGTCGGTGCGGTGAGTGGGGGTCGTCTTACTTCAGGAAGTAGACGATGAAGAACAGGGCGATCCAGACGACGTCCACGAAGTGCCAGTAGTAGGACACGACGATCGCCGACGTCGCCTCGTGGTGGCCGAAGCGGCGGGCCATGTAGGCGCGGCCGATGATGAAGAGGAACGCGATCAGGCCGCCGGTCACGTGGATGGCGTGGAAGCCGGTGGTGATGTAGAACGCCGAGCCGTACGCGTTCGCCGCGACGGTCACACCCTCGGAGACGAGGACCGCGTACTCGTAGGACTGCACCGCCACGAAGATCGAGCCCATGATGAAGGTCAGGATGAACCACTCGACCATGCCCCACTTCCCGAACTGCAGGAAGCCGCCGGTGCGGCGGGGCTGAAGGCGCTCGGCGGCGAGGACGCCGAACTGGGCGGTGACGGAGGAGAGCACCAGGATCGTCGTGTTCACCGCGGCGAGCGGGACGTTGAGGATCGCGGTGTGCTCGGCCCAGAGCTCCGGAGACGTGGAGCGAAGGGTGAAGTACATGGCGAAGAGCCCACCGAAGAACATGAGCTCGCTGGCAAGCCACACCATGGTCCCGACCTGCACCATGTTCGGCCGGCTCGGGAGCCCCGTGGTGGGCTGATGGAGAGTGGGGTTAGCTGTGGTCACCCAGCCATTATGGCCCCAAACACCGCCCGGGCGGTAAATCGAACCTACCGTGTCGCAGGACAGGTCGTCAGCACCGTCGGGGGGTTTCAGTGTCAGTCGGGGGCTGGCGTCCAGGGGATGTCCAGGTTCACGGCGGGCGGCGCATGACACGACGCGGTGCCGGGTGCGGCCGGGCCGCTAGGCTCAGTGCGTGAGCACCCCCGAGAACACCGCAGCAGTCCTTGGGACCTCCTGGCCGGAGGTCTTCCGCGCCCTCACCGTCGGTGAGGACCTCAGCGACGACGTCGCCGCGTGGGCCATGGGGGAGATGATGGCCGGCGATGCCACCGAGGGGCAGGTGGGCGGATTCCTCCTCGCCCTGGCCGCCAAGGGGGTGACGGTGCCGGAGCTGCGCGGCCTGACCGAGGCGATGGTCCAGGCGGCGAACCCGGTGCACGTGCCGGGGGAGACCCTCGACGTCGTGGGCACGGGTGGCGACCGCCTGGGCACCGTGAACCTCTCCACGATGTCCTCGCTCGTGGCCGCCGGTGCGGGCGCGCGGATCGTCAAGCACGGGAACCGCGGCGCCTCGTCCACCGCCGGCGCGGCCGACGTGATCGAGGCCCTCGGCGTGGACTTGTCCATGCCGACCCGGAAGGCCGAGGAGTGCGCCGAGGCCGTGGGCATCACGTTCCTGTTCGCCCAGAACTACCACCCGTCCATGAAGTATGTGGCCCCGGTGCGCAAGCAGCTCGGCGTGCCCACCGTGTTCAACTTCCTCGGCCCCCTGAGCAATCCGGCCCAGGTCACCGCCCAGGCCCTGGGCTGCTCGAGTGAGGCCATGGTCCCGCTGCTCGCGCAGGTGCTCGCGGACCGGGGGGTGCGCGGCTTCGTCTTCCGCGGGGCGGACGGCCGGGACAAGATCACGACGTCGGGGCCGTCGACCGTCATGGAGGTCCGGGACGGTGTGCGCACCCACGAGCTCGATCCCCGGGAGCTGGGCATCGACCTGGCCCCCGTTCAGGCCCTGGCCGGGCGGGACGGTGCCTACAATGCGACCCTCGTCCGCGCTCTGCTGGCGGGGGAGAAGGGTCCGATCCGCGACGCCGTCCTCCTCAACGCGGCCGCGGGCCTGACGGCCTGGGACCGTGACGCGGACGCGCCGCTGATGGAGCGGCTGGCGGCCAACGTGGCGCGGGCCGCCGAGTCGATCGACTCCGGCGCCGCGCGTGACGTCCTGGACCGCTGGGTCGCCTTCTCCCGGTCCTGATGGTGCGACGACGGGCCCTCGCCAGCGAGGTGGGGCCCGTCGTGGGGAGGACGCTCAGGAGTCGAAGCCGAGCGCCCATCCCTCGCCGAGGTCCTCGGACGAGTAGGTCCGGAAGGCCAGCATGGTCTCGGTGTCCTGGATCCCGTCGACCTTGGAGAGGTGGTCGGCGATCACGTCGGCGAGGTCCTCGTAGCGGCGCACCTTGACCATCGCCACCAGGTCCCACGCGCCGGTCACGGAGTAGACCGACCCGACCCCCTCGAGCGCGGCGAGGGTCTCGGCGGTCTCCGGGATGCTGGATTTGTCGGTCTTGATCAAGACGATGGCGGTGACCACGGGCGGTCCTCATTTCCTCGATGCTGTGGGTCCGGTGTCCGGGATGATCCTAGCTGCGCGCCGGGCCCTCACCTCCGGGTGCGGCGCACCAGCCAGGCGGTCACGGCCCGGCGGCCCAGGAGCAGGACGCCCAGCACCCCGAGCGCCACGAGCACGAAGGACACGGGTGCGCCACCGAGGCCGAAGGCCACGCGTAGGACCATCCCGACGGCGACGGTCCCCAGCCACACGATCACGCCGTGGGGCCACACGCGGGCCCAGGTCCGGTGTCCGGCGGTCAGCCCGGTCATGAGGAGGAGGCCCGCCAGGAACGGCGCCGCCGTGACCAGCAGCCCCAGCGGCCCGCGCTCTGTCGCGTGCTGCCCCTGGCCCAGAGCCACGAAGAGGAGGGTGAGGAGGAGGTCGACGGCAAGTGCCGGCTGGGCGCCGCGCGGGTCACGGTGCTCGGCGGGCACGGCACGACGGGCGGTGGGGGAGGACGTCATGCATCCAGTCTGGCCCACCGCAAGGTCGAGGCGGCGCGTCCAGCCACAGGTGACTCGGTGGACGGGGCCTATGACAAGATGCCAATGTTGTCAGAGGTAGGCTCTCTGTATGGTGTTCGTGCATCTGGTGCCCATCCGACCGACCGCTGCCACGGCCGACGACGCCCGACGTCTGGCAGCGGTGCTGCTCGATGATCCTCACCCGGACGCGGCTGTGATCGCGGCGGCGTGGCTTCTCGACGAATCCGGCCCGGTCGCCGATGCGGCGTCGCACGACGGCGAGCTGGCCGTCGTCGTCGAAAGCATGGCGGCTGCGGTGGGCCTGGCGTTGTGGGCTGTGCGGACCGGGTCCTGGGCGGTGCTGTTGGATCCCGAGGATGCCCTCGACAAGGACTCATTATTGTCGTACCTGACAACAGCCGAGCGGCGGCGGGCCCGGCGGGCACCGGGCCGACTCGTGCTGCCGGGCGGAGGTCGCGCGGACCGCGCCTCGGATGCCGGCCGAGAGGCCGATCTACGCTGTGCGGAGGCCACCCTGCAGCTGGTCGCCACGGTGGAACGGCGCCGGTCCGCTGATCAGCACGCGGCGGGACGGCTGGTCGAAGCCGGCGCCAGTCAGCGAGAGGCGGCGGCCGAGCTCGGGATCAGTCAGCAGGCCGTCCATTCCCGGTTGCGACACGGGCTCTGGCACGAGAGCCGGACGGCGGTGGCGGCCGTCCTGCCGTTGCTGGACCGGCTGTCCACAGACCCGGGGGAGTGAATCCCCGGCACGCGGCGCCGGCGTCAGCCGGCGCGACCTCCTGGGCCAGGTCCCGATGTGGCGCGTGCCGTGCAGGCGGCCTCCGAAGGGGAGGCGAAGAACGGGCTAGTTGACATAATGTACATTATCGGCGCACTGCGGAACGGTGGACAGGGCGCCCTCCGCGGCGGGTCTCGCGCGTAGCCTGGACCCATGACGATCATGACCGACCAGCGCGACCGCCCCCTGCACGCGACGATCGCCGTCGTCCTGGCCATCGCCACGGCGGGCTACCTGGCTCCGTGGGCCATTGCCGCCGTCCGCGGCCGTTCCAACGTGTGGGCGGTGTTCTGGGTGAACCTGCTCACGGGGTGGACCGTCCTCGGCTGGTGCATCGCGCTGTACATGTCACTCACCAGCCATCGCCGGCTGCGGCCCTGGGGTCCGCGCGGCCTCTGACCGCGCGGACCGCCCCTCAGGACAGGCGCGCGACGACGGCCCGCACACCGTCTCCCTCGGCGACCAGGCATCGCGGGCCGTCGACGTCCGCCTCGTCCGTCTCGGACAGCTCGACCGGCACCTCGAGCTCCCCCGTCGCATCGGCGCCGATCACGCGGAGGGTGAGATCCGGGGCGCGCGTCTCGAGGTAGGTCCCGGACTCGTCGTGCATCTCGAGCCGGGCCTGCGGGATCTCGCCGCGCACGGCGGCTGCGAGGATACGGCGCGCGTCCGGGTCGGTGGCGGCGTCCACGACCCAGCGGTGTCCCAGGACGGAGTGCTCCACCTCGGCCACGACGTCTCCCTCGGCGGGTGCGTCGCCTCGGTAGGCGAACGGGGTCTGGTAGAGCCGGTCGCCCACGCGCACGACCATCGACTCGACGCCGATCTCGCCGGCGGGATCGTCGAGCCGGTACGAGCCGACCTTCTCGGCGGTCACGTCCTCGGGCAGTCCGTGCGCCACGAGGCGGCGGCGGATCCATTCGGGCTTGTCCGGGTCCAGGCGTGCGGTGTAGATGAGAGCCATGCCCCGACCGTAGCCCTGACGTCGTCCGCCCGGGAGGGCCCGCCGGCCGGCGGCGCGGCTCAGCCCTGCACGGCTCGCACGGCGTGGTCCATGGCCCGGTAGGCGTCGAGCTCGCGGGCTTCGGCCGCGCCACCGATCAGGCGCACCGCCTCCGGCGCGTAGCCCGCAGCCACCAGGTCCTCGACGAGATCCGTCTCGGACTCCTGCCCGGCGCACACGACGACGTCCGTCACATCCAGGGTCAGCGGCACGCGTGTCTCGGGGTCCTCCGGGGACGGCGCGGTCACGCGCAGGCCGTCGGGGCCGAGGCCCTCGTAGGTCACACCGGAGTGCAGGTGGACCCCGTGCCGCCGCAGCTCGGCGCGGTGCACCCAGCCGGTGGTGGGGCGCAGTCGGACGCCGATCGGTCCGGGGCTGCGCTGGAGCAGGTGGACCTCGCGTCCGGGGTGGGCCGCGGCCGGCTTCGCCAGCTGGCCCGGCGTCTCCGCGGTCAGGGCCACGCCCCAGCGGGCCCGCCAGTGCTCCTGCGTCTCGGGCGTCCCGTCCGGCCGTTCGGTGCCGGCCGCCAGGGCCTCGGCGACATCCACGCCCACGCCGCCGGCGCCGATCACCGCGACGCGCGGACCGACGTCGACGTGGCCCAGGACCACGTCGTCGTACGCATGGACGGCGGGCGCACCCGGCTCCCCCGCCCCGGGCAGAGCGACGGGCCGGGGCCGCACGCCGGTGGTGAGGAGCACCTCGTCGTAGCCTGGCCGCCCATCGTCCGTGAGGAGTGTCTGTGCGGACACCTCCTCCCCGGTCACGAGCGTCACGCCGGACGCCGCCGCGCGGGCCGCCAGGTGCTCCAGCGCGGGACCGAACTCCTCCTTGCCGGGGATGCGTCGGGCGAGCCGGAACTGGCCGCCGGGCTCGGCGTGCCGGTCGAACAGGGTGACCTCGTGCCCGAACCGGGCCGCACGCTCCGCGGCCGTCAGGCCCGCCGGCCCGGCACCGACCACGGCGATCCGGCGACGGCGGGCGAGGGCCACCGGGACGGGCGCGGCGTACTCCGGCTCCGTCTCCCGCCCGGCGCGGGGGTTCATCAGGCACGAGACCTTGGCCCCGGTGAACACGTGGTCGAGGCAGGCCTGGTTGCAGGCGATGCACGGGGTCAGGGTCCGAGCGCGCGGGTCGCTGATCGCGGCCATCCACTCGGGGTCCGCCAGCAGGGGCCGGGCCAGCCCGACGAGCGCGGCGGCCCCGGACGTCAGCGCCTCCTCCGCCTCGGCGGGGGTGGTGAGCCGGTTGGAGGCGATCACGGGGATGTCGACGGCGGCGGTCAGGTCAGCCGAGGCGGCGAGGAACGCGGCGCGCGGCACGGAGGTCACGATGGTCGGCACGCGGGACTCGTGCCACCCGATGCCGGTCATCAGGACGTCCGCTCCGGCGGCCTCGAAGGCCCGGGCGGTGTCCGCGATCTCCGCGCGCGTCTGCCCGTCGGGGACCAGGTCCGCCGCCGAGGTGCGCACCGAGAGCACGCCGCGCTCCCCCAGCGCCTCGCGCACGGCCGCGACCACCGCCGCCGGGAACCGGCGTCGGCGCTCGGCGTCGCCCCCGTACTCGTCCGCGCGTCGGTTCGTCGCCGGGGCGAGGAACTGGTTGAGGAGGTAGCCCTCCGAGGCCATGATCTCCACGCCGTCGTATCCGGCCTCCAGGGCCAACGTGGCCGCGCGTGCGAACGCGTTCACGGTCCGCTCGATGTCCGCGGCCGTCATCTCCCGGGGCGTGTGCCGCGAGATCGGCGCTCGCACCGCGGAGGCCGAGACCAGGTCGGGGCTGGGGGCGTAGCGTCCCGCGTGCAGCAGCTGGGCGAGGATCCTGCCCCCGGCGGCGTGGACGGCGTCCGTGACGACGCGATGGGCGCGCGCGTCCTCCTCGCTGGCGAGCATCCCCCCGCCCAGCGTCACCGTGCCCT
The DNA here is from genome assembly GCF_030407635.1 of Micrococcus sp. APC 4021. Taxonomy (NCBI): domain Bacteria; kingdom Bacillati; phylum Actinomycetota; class Actinomycetes; order Micrococcales; family Micrococcaceae; genus Micrococcus; species Micrococcus sp. APC 4021. The sequence goes on along the minus strand of NZ_JASDCZ010000030.1, from coordinate 10,856 downwards.
CGGGGACGACGCCCAGGCCGCCGGTGACGATGAGTCCGACGCCGCCGCGTGCCCGCTCCGCGTAGAACGCCGCCAGCTGCGGCAGGTCGTCGTGCCGATCCTCCAGTCCCATGTGCATCGAGGCCATGACCACCCGGTTGGGCAGCGTGAGGGGGCCCAGGGTGATCGGCTGGAGCAGGGGCGAGACCGCGACGGGTGAAGATGTCATGCAGCTCACATTACCGGGCGGTAGCTCCCGACTTCCAGGACCGCCTGGGGACACGCTGTGTCCAACGCCACTGCGTAGGGCAGGATGGGGATCACACGTCGACGCGCGGCAGACCCGTCCGCGCACCCGACACGGAGGGGAGCGCACGCATGGAGTGGATCGAGGCGAACGCGGGCTGGCTGTGGCTGGTGCTGGCCGCCGGCCTGGCCGGCGTCGAGCTGCTGACCCTCGACCTCGTCTTCCTGATGATCGCCGCCGGGGCCGGCGCGGCGGGGGTGGTCGCGCTCGTGGGCGGCCCGCTGGCGCTCCAGCTCGCGGCGTTCGCCGCCGTCGCCCTGCTGATGCTCGCCGCCGTGCGCCCCGTCGCCCTGCGCCACCTGCGCAAGGACACCGGCGCCGGCGCCTCCTACCTGGACACGCTCCCGGGGCGTCGCGTCGCGGCCCAGGGCGCGATCACCGGCGACGCCGGCACGCTCGCCGTCGACGGCGACACCTGGTCCGCCCGCGTCGAGCCCGGGGCGCCCGACGTCGCCCCCGGCGACGAGGTGACCGTCCTGCGCATCGACGGGGCCACCCTGGTGGTCCGCCCGCTCCCCCGCATCGACTGGCAGGCGGACGGCGCCTGAGCCGCCCCACGTCCTCGTTCCGACCGCACCGACCGCACCGACCCCAGAAGAAGGGACCCCGATGGAAACCCTCATCGTCCTCGTCGTCCTCGCCGTCCTCGCGGCGGTGATCGTGGCCTCCTCGGTCAAGATCATCCCGCAGGCGCGGACGGCCAACATCGAACGCCTCGGCAAGTACAACCGCACGGCCGGCGCCGGGCTGACCCTGATCATCCCGTTCGTGGACCGCATGCTCCCGATGGTGGACATGCGCGAGCAGGTCGTCTCCTTCCCGCCCCAGCCGGTGATCACCGAGGACAACCTCGTCGTCTCCATCGACACGGTCGTCTACTTCCAGGTCACGGACGCCAAGGCCGCGACCTATGAGATCGCCAACTACATCCACGCGGTGGAGCAGCTCACCACCACCACCCTGCGCAACGTCGTGGGCGGCATGAACCTCGAGGAGGCGCTGACCTCTCGCGACTCCATCAACTCCCAGCTGCGCGGCGTGCTGGACGACGCCACCACGCGCTGGGGCCTGCGGGTCTCGCGGGTGGAGCTCAAGGCCATCGACCCGCCCATGTCCATCCAGGACTCGATGGAGAAGCAGATGCGCGCCGAGCGCGACCGCCGCGCCGCCATCCTCACCGCCGAGGGCACGAAGCAGGCCGCCATCCTCACGGCCGAGGGCGAGCGCCAGTCCCAGATCCTCTCCGCCGAGGGCGAGGCTCAGGCACGCGTGCTGCGCGCCAACGCCGAGGCCGAGGCGATCGAGGTGGTCTTCGACGCCATCCACTCCGGCGGCGCCGACTCCGAGGTCCTGGCCTACCAGTACCTGCAGTCCCTGCCCAAGATCGCCGACGGCCAGGCCACCACCATGTTCGTGGTCCCCGCCGAGCTCACCCGCGCCCTGCAGGGCCTCGGTGAGGCGTTCGCCCCCGGCGACGGCGACCGCCCCACCCCGGAGCGCGCACCCCGGCGTCGGGACTCCGGGGACCGCGCGGGCGAGCCGGGCGCCGAGCACGTCGGCGTCACCCCGGAGCGCGCGCGTCGGCCGCGTGGGTCCCGCCCCACCACCGCGGACGCCCTGCGCGCCAGCGGCGTCATGGACGCGATGACCGCCGGCGCGGTGACGGCGGAGGACATGCCGCAGACCTCGCTCGACGAGGCCCTGGCCACGCCGCAGGAGATTGAGCCCGACCCGTCGGCCGGCCGCACCCCCGGCACCCGCCCGGCCGGCGAGGCCGACGGGAATGCTGTGGGACACTGAATGGTTCCATCAGTGAGGACGACCCGCCGCGCCTCGATCGGCCCGCGCCCCCGCGCGGGCCTCGGCGCGGCCTGACGAGGAGGAAACGTGAGCGATCGCAGCCTGCGGGGCATGCGCCTGGGCGCGCAGTCCCTGGAGTCCGAGGCCGGCGTCGAGCCCGCCGCCCGGCAGCGGGTGGAGTACCGCACGGAGGACGGCGAGCAGGTGTTCGTGACCTTCTCCGTGGAGGCGGACGTGCCGGCCACCTGGACCTCGAAGACCGGCAAGGAGGCGTTCCTCGTCAGCGGCGAGAAGCCGGCTGAGACCGAGGGCAAGCCCGTGCGCACCCACTGGGACATGCTGCGCGAGCGCCGCAGCCTCGAGGAGCTGGAGGAGACCTACAAGATCCAGCTCAACAAGCTGCGCGCCAGCCGCGGCGAGGACGTCGACGCCTGACCCGCCGCTCCCCCACGCACGACGGGGCCGGATCCGCCATGGATCCGGCCCCGTCGTCGTTCGGGGGCTGTGCGCCTCAGAGGCCGAGGCGGGCGCGCAGGCCCTCCCAGCGCGCGGCCAGGCCCCACCGGGTCACGTTGACCACGGCCTCGCCGATGATGCCGCCGCTCATCTTGGACTCGCCGAGCTCACGCTCCACGAACGTGATCGGGACCTCGACGATCCGCTTGCCGAGCCGGGCCGTGCGGAAGGTCATGTCCACCTGGAACCCGTAGCCCTTGGACTCGATCGCGTCCAGGTCGATCGCACGGAGCGTGTCGGCCCGGTAGGCGCGGTAGCCCGCCGTGATGTCCGTCAGGTTGAGGCCGAGCATGATCCGCGGGTACAGGGACCCGGCCCACGAGATCATCTTGCGGGAGGTCGGCCAGTTCACCATCTTGCCGCCCGGCACGCGGCGCGAGCCGATCACCAGGTCCGCGGTGCGGACGGCCTCCAGCAGGCGCGGCAGCTGCTCGGGCTGGTGCGAGCCGTCCGCGTCCATCTCGACCAGGACGTCGTAGCCGCGCTCCAGGCCCCAGCGGAACCCGGCGATGTAGGCGCCGCCCAGGCCGTCCTTGGTGGTGCGGTGCAGCACGTGCACGGAGGGGTCCTCGGCGGCGCGGGCGTCGGCCCAGTCGCCGGTGCCGTCCGGGGAGGCGTCGTCCACCACGAGAACGTCGGACTCCGGGACGGCGTCACGGAGTCGGCCGAGGGTCAGCGGCAGCGACTCGATCTCGTTGTACGTGGGGATGATGGTCAGCACGCGCATGTGCGGTTCTCGCCTTCCGGCCGGGGTCGTGGGGGCGGCCCGCCGGTCGGACGGGCCATCGCATCCGTTCGAGTATAGGAAGCGGAGGTCTCAGGCCGGCGTCGCGCCATCGCGCGCGTCGCGGGCCACGTCCTCCGCGGCGATCCGGCCGTCCACCCAGGTGGCCCGCCAGCGGGGCAGGGCGGTCTCGGCGTCGAGGGCCGGCAGCAGCGGGGTGCCGGCTCGGGTGTCCGTGCTCCACGCCGCCACCCGGCCGTCCGGCGACTGCACAGCCACCGCGTCCGCGTCCCAGACGCCGAACACGGCCGGGGCCGACACGCTCAGGCGCGGGGCGACGGACAGGCCGGCCGCCGGAGCGTCGGGCAGCGCGCGCAGCGGGGTGCGGGTCGCGGCGGCGAAGGCGGAGCGGGCGGAGATGCGCTCGTCCGGGTCGGGGTGGGACAGCGCCGACCGGACGGCGGCCCACGGGTCCCCGGCCGGGCCGGCGCCCAGGCACACGGAGACGGCGTCGGCCAGCAGGCTCGCCACGGGGGCGTGCAGCACGCCGTCCGCGTCGGGGACGACGGTGGCGCTGACCCCGGCGGCGGCCAGGAAGGCGCGGTCCTCGGCGGTGACCGAGTGGGTGACCACGAGCCGATGGCGCACGCGGCCCAGGGCGGCGGTGCCGAGTTCCTCCGCGACCGAGCGCAGGGCGGTCAGGGCCACGTCCTGGGCGGCGGGCCCGGCGTCCGCACCGCCGTCGGGGACGAGGTAGGCCTGCTCCCCCGCCTGGGTCGAGGCCGTCAGGAGACCGGTGAGCGTGGCGGGGTCGGTGTCGGTCCCGACGGGCAGCCACACCCCGGCCGCCTCGGCGTCCACGCGGTCCGCGTGCCGGTAGACGACCGTCTGGACGTCCTCGTCGGCGGGCGCGGCGCCCGTGTCCTCGGGCCCGGCCAGGACCGTCACGACGGCGGTGCCGCGGCTCAGCGCGTCACGCGCGTCCGCGGGCCGGGCCAGCGGCTCGACGAACACGGGCACGACGACGGCGCCGTCGAGGTCCCGCCGTTCGTCACCCGGATCGGCCACGCGGTCCGCGGAGTCGTCCGCGCCGAGCCAGGCGATCACCCCGTCCCGGACCAGCAGCGCCTGTGCGTACGGGTCCGTCGTCGAGTGGATGATGCCGTGGGTCAACAGGTGTGCGCTCACCCGCCCACCCTAGCCCGTGTCAGTCCTCGTCCGCGCGGGGCGCCGAGGCCGCCGGCAGCGAGGTGGCCACGACGCCGCGGGAGACGAGGTCCGCGGCCCGGCGGCAGGCACGGCTGCGACGGGCGTCCCCGGGGACGTTGGCCAGCTGGTCCAGCACGTCGATGACCTGCCGCGCCCAGCGGACGAAGTCGCCCGCGGCGAGGTCCGCGCCCTCGAGGGTGCGGCGCAGGGTGGCCCCCCGCACCCAGCGATGCATGGGCGCCACCAGGCCGGGGTCCGTCCGGGGCGTGGGCTCGAGCCGTGCCTGGGCCTCGTCCGTGCGCAGGCGCTCCTCGATGCGCTCGGCGGCCTCCGCGACGCGTGCGAGCCGGGGGGTCGGCATCGGGACCAGTCCGGGCTCGGTCTCCCCCTTGCCCTGGTACACGAGCAGCGCGGCGACGGCGGCCCACTCCTCCGGCGTCAGGCCGTCCGTGGCCGGATCCTGCAGCACCAGGGAGGTGAACAGGTCCCGCTCGCCGTAGATCCGGCGCAGGGCCTCGCCGCGCTCCGTGAGCGCCGCACGGGGCGAGGACGCGTCCTCCTGGACGTAGCCGTAGGCGCGCAGCAGAGCGACCACGCGGTCGAACGTGCGGGCGATGGTGTTGGTGCGGCCCGCGATGCGTTCCCGCAGGACGGAGACCTCCCGCCGCATGGCCCACCAGCGGTCGCCCCAGCGGGCGTGCTCCTCGCGGTCCTGGCAGCCGTGGCACGGGTGGCGGCGCAGCGCCCGGCGCAGCTCCTCGACCCGGGGTGCGGCCGGGTCCTCCCGGAGGCGGAAGCCCGCCGTGCGGCGGCCTCCGGCGGGCGGGCGGCCCGTGCGCACGGCCTCGCGCATGAGCGCGGCGACGTCCTTGCGCTGCGTGGGCGTCTTCACCTGCACCACCTGGGGCAGGGCGGCGCCCGCCACCGGCTCGACCGGCCCGGCGACGTCGTCCACCGTGATGCGGCGCAGCTGCGCCTTGTCCGTGACGACGCCGACGCGCGGGTTCTGGGGGTTGCCGGCGGGGAACACGACGACGGCCCGCCCGAGCGCGCGGCCGGCGTCGAGTTCGACGACGTCCCCGACCGCGAGGTTCGCGAGCGAGTCCTTCACGGCGGCCAGGTGGGCCCGACGGCGCCCCTGCGAGCCGGACTTCTCCGCGGCCGCGAGCTCCTTGCGCAGGGTGAGGTATTCGGCGAAGTCGCCGAGGTGACACTGCATGGCCTCCTCGTACTTCTCAAGGCTGGCCTGCTTCGAGCGGACTTCGCGGGCCAGCCCCACCACGGAGCGGTCCGCCTGGAACTGGGCGAACGAGGACTCGAGGATGCCCCGCGCCCGCTCCGCGCCGACCTGCGCCAGCAGGTTCGCGGACATGTTGTAGGTGGGCCGGAACGAGGAGCGCAGCGGGTAGGTGCGGCGCGAGGCCAGGCCCGCGACGGCGGCCGGGTCCAGCCCGGGACGCCACATCACCACGGCGTGGCCCTCGACGTCGATGCCGCGGCGGCCCGCCCGGCCCGTCAGCTGGGTGTACTCCCCCGGCGTGATGTCGACGTGGTTCTCGCCGTTGAACTTGACCAGCTTCTCGATCACCACGGAGCGGGCCGGCATGTTGATGCCGAGGGCGAGGGTCTCCGTGGCGAACACGGCCTTGAGCGCGCCGGCGGTGAACAGGTCCTCGACGGCCTCCTTGAACGGGGGCAGCATGCCGGCGTGGTGGGCCGCGAAGCCCCGGGACAGGCCGTCCCGCCACGCCCAGAACCCGAGGATCTCCAGGTCCTCGACGGGCAGCAGGCGCGCCGCCTCCTCGACCCGCTCGGCCACGAGCGCCTTCTCCCGCGCCGTGGTGAGGTCGAGCCCGGCCCGCAGGCACTGCTCCACGGCGGCGTCGCAGCCGGTCCGGGAGAAGATGAAGGTGATGCATGGCAGCAGCCCGTCGCGGTCGAGGACCCGGATCATCTCCGGACGCGACGTGGACAGCCGCGGTCCGCGCCGCGGGCCGCCGTCGTGACCGCCCGGCCGACCGGAGACCGGCCGCTCCCGGTCCAGTGCGGACGAGCCGGTCCGGCCCCGGCCGCCGTCGCGACCCGTGTGCCGGCCGCCCCTGGCCCGCCCCTTCGTGCCGCCCCCGCGCCCGTCGCGGTGCTGCTGCCGCCCGGGGCGCCCCCAGTCGGCGCGCTGGAACCGGCGCTCGGCCTCCTCCCCCAGGCGCTTGAGCTCGGGGTTGAGCAGGGCCTCCCCGTCCCGGTCCGCGGCGTCCTCGAAGGCGATGTCCTCGGCGAACAGGTCGTAGAGCCGGCCCCCGGCCATGATGTGCTGCCACAGCGGCACCGGCCGGTGTTCCGAGACGATCACGGTGGTGGCGCCCCGGACCGTGTCGAGCCAGGCGCCGAACTCCTCGGCGTTGGACACCGTGGCGGACAGGGAGATCAGCTGCACGTGCTCGGGCAGGTGGATGATGACCTCCTCCCACACCGGTCCCCGGAACCGGTCGGCGAGGTAGTGGACCTCGTCCATGACGACGAAGCCGAGGTCGATGAGGGTGTCCGACTGCGCGTACAGCATGTTGCGCAGCACCTCGGTGGTCATCACGACGACGGGCGCGTCCGGATTGACGGAGGTGTCCCCCGTGAGCAGGCCGACGTTCTCCGCGCCGTGCACGCGGGCGAGGTCCGCGTGCTTCTGGTTGCTGAGGGCCTTGATGGGGGTGGTGTAGAACGCCTTCGTGCCGCGGGCCAGGGCCAGGTGGACGGCGAACTCGCCGACCACCGTCTTGCCGGCACCGGTGGGCGCCGCGACGAGGACGCCGTGGCCGTCCTCGACCTCGGCGCACGCGCGGCGCTGGAAGTCGTCGAGGGGGAAGCCCACGCGTGCGGCGAACCGGCCGAGCTCGGAGCCGGCATGGTGCCGGGCCGCCCGGGCACGGGCGTAGCGCTCCGCCGGGCTCAGCTCGGGCTCGTCGTGCGGGGTCGCGGACGCGGGATGGTGGGCCATGGCCCCACCCTACTGGCGGGTCCGGACGCCGTCGTGCTCGTGCGTCCGGGCGGGAGGGCCGCGGCGTACGACGCTCAGATCTGATCGAGCGGCTTCGGGCCTGCGGCGAGCTCCGCCTCGACGTCCATCTCGCGCTGGCCCTGCCGACGGTCGCGACGCCGGTCGCCCCACAGACACAGGACGATGGCCACGCCGAAGAGGACGACGAGCGGGATCGCCATGTAGAACATGGAGATGGCGTCCGCACCGGGGGCGGCGATCGCGGCGATCAGCATGATCACGAAGACGGTGATGCGCCAGTGGTGGACGATCGTGCGGCCCGGCAGGATGCCGAGCATGTTCAGTCCCACCAGCAGCACCGGCAGCACCATGGCCACGCCGAACGCGAGGTAGAGACGCGTGACGAAGCTGATGTACACCGACGCCGTCGGGAGATTCGCGCCGCCCTCGGGAGTGAAGCCCACGAAGAACTGGACGGCCTGCGGCATCACGAGCCACCCCAGCGCGATGCCGAAGATGAACAGGGGCACGGCCGCGGCGATGAAGCCCAGGGCGTACTTCTTCTCGGCCTTCTTCAGACCCGGCACGATGAACGCCCAGATCTGGTAGAGCCAGACCGGGCTGGACAGGATGAGCCCGATGAACATGCTGACCTTGAGCATGAGGTCGAACGGCGAGGCCACCGTGTCATAGGCGACGGCCGCCGTGTGCCCCTGGCTGGCGATCTCCTTGACCGGGCGGAACAGCTCCGCCATGACCGGCTGGTAGACGAGGAAGCCGACCACCATGCCGACCGCGACGGCGAGTCCCGACTTCAGCAGTCGGTTGCGCAGCTCCGTGAGGTGCTCGCGCAGCGGCATCTCGCCGGTGGGGTTGTCCCGCCGCTTCCGGCGGCGCCGGGTGCGGCGGGCGACCTCGTCGACCTCGGTCATCGGGTGGGGGTCCTTCCGGCTCAGCGCGGGTCGCGCGGGTCGGTCTCGTCACGCTCGACGACGCGGCCCTCGACCGGCTCGTCCGCGGCGGTGGAGCCGGCGCCGGAGCGCTCGTCCGTGGTGCCCTTGCCCTCGGTGCGCATCTGCTTCACCTCGGAGGAGAAGATGCGCATCGACTGGCCGAGGTTGCGGGCCATCGCGGGCAGCTTCGGCGCCGCGAAGAGCAGGATCGCGAGCAGGATGATGATGACGAGCTGCCAGCCCTGGAGTCCAGCCATGATGAAGGGTCCTTTCGATGGGGTTCCGGGGTCCAGGCTACCGCGCCGGCAGGGCCACGAGGGCATCGCCCAGCGCGTCCGCCACGGACGCCCGGAGGTCGGCGGGGGCCAGCACCTGGACGGCTCCGCCGTGGCGTCCGACCAGCGCGGCGGCCACGCCGGCGTCGGTCAGATGCACCCGGGTGAGCCGGTCGCCGTCGGGCAGATCGGCCTGGGCGTCCGGGCGGTAGCCCGCGGCCGCGTCGCGGACGGGATGGGCCCAGCGCAGCAGCACGGGCACCCCCGCGGCGTCGTCGGGATGGACCCGCCAGCGCGCGGGCCTTGCCCGGGCGGCGAACGTCTCCCCCGTGGGTGCGGGCGCGCTGATCCGGTCCACCCGGAACACCCGGTGGTCCTCGGCGCGACGGCACCACGCCTGCAGGTAGAGACGCGCCCCGTCCTGTACCAGGGCCAGCGGCTCCACGTCCCGCTCGGTGAGGGCGTCGGCATGCACGGAGCGGTAGGTCAGGTGCACGACGGCCCGCTCCGCCACGGCGGCCAGCAGGGTGCGCACCGTCGCGGGGTCCACGGCCACGTCCCAGTGGGCGGCGACGGCGACCGGGGGCTCGCCGGCGGTGTGCGCCTCGGCCTCCCGGAGGGCGGCGTCGTCCGCATCGTCCGCGTCCGGGGCCCCCGCGTCCAGGACGGCGGCGCGGATCCGGCGCTGGGCGGAGCGGGCGGCCTCGCGGTCGGCCTCGTCCAACACCGGCAGGTCCGCGACCGTCTGCAGGGCGGCGACGAGGCTGTGCGCCTCGGGGCGCGTCAGCCGCACGGGACCGGCCAGGTCTGCGGCGCGCTCCACGTGGACGCGGCCGCCGACCTCCGCCACCTCGAACTGGAAGCCGGGGAAGTCGCGCTCGGGCATGCCGCAGTAGCGCAGCGTCTCGAGGTCGGCGTCGAGGCGCTCGTCGGTGATGCCGAGGCGGGCGCGCAGCTCCGCCCGGTCCACCCCACCCGCCCGGTTGGCCAGCCCCACGATGTCCAGCAGGCGGCCCACGAGGTCCTCGCTCGAGTCGCGGGCGCGGCGCCGGACGGGCGCGGCGAGCGCCACCTCGAGCAGGGCCGGGTCGGCGGGGCCGGCGTGGGACTCCGCCGCGGCGGCCAGGCCCGCGCGGACGCGGTCGGTCAGGTCCGGGTGCGCGGCCGAGGGCACGGCGCAGCCCAGCAGGCCGCCGATCTCCGCGGCGAGGCCGTCCTCGCGAGGACCGGCCGGGGCCTCCCAGAGTTCCCAGTCGGGTCCCGGTGCGGCACCGTCCTCGACGCGGGGCTCGGCGGGCTCACCGACCGCGCGGACGCCCTGGCCCCGACCGGGCGCGAGCCACACGCGGACCCGCTCGGCGTCGGCCTGTCCGGCCAGGCGCGCCACGAGGTCGGCATGGTCGTGGTCCTCGGGACGGCCGGGGGCGTCCGTCGCCCGCTCGAGGCGGCGCGGCTCCCCCTCCATCCGGGTGAGCCGGAAGCTGCGCTCGGCGGCGCGGTCGAGGTCCCAGCCGGTGAGATACCAGCGACCGCGCACGAGGGTGAGGAACCAGGCCCGCACGGTGCGCCGGGTGGCCCGCCCCCGCGCGTCGCGGTAGGGGAAGCGCAGCACGGCCTCGTCGGCCACGGCCTGGGTGAGGGCCTCGAGCCGGGGGTCGGCCCGGGGCATGAGGGTGTGGTACCCGGCCAGCTCGTCATCGCCCGTGAGGTCGGTGGCCGGCTGGAACAGCAGGCCCACGGCGCGGACGACGTCGGCGCGCAGCGGCGAGTCGCCCCACAGGCGCCGCGCCCGCACGAGGGCGCGGCGCTCGTCCACGGTCAGGTCGAGGTCGCGCAGCAGCAGCGCATCGCGGACGACGCGGTGCCGCACCCCCGCCTCGCCCTCGTCGAAGCCGGCGGGCTCGAGCGTCTCCAGCGGGACCCCCACGGCGCGCAGCACGCGGCGGTCCCGCTGGAAGAGCTTCTCGAAGGCGGCGTCCGTGAGCCCCTCGTAGCCGACGACCTGCCGTCGGATCCGGTCACGCTCGAGGCCGTGCGGCGCCGAGAGCAGCAGCCACAGCAGCGAGATGATGCGCTCGGCGGCCGCGTCGCCGGCGCGCCGCGG
>NZ_JASDCZ010000003.1:0-46585 GCF_030407635.1 Micrococcus sp. APC 4021 | reverse complement strand
GGTGCGGGCGGGGGTGCCGTCGGGGGTCTCCTCCGGCTCGTCGAGGAGCTCGAAGATGCGCTCGGCCGACGCCACGCCGGAGATCAGCATGTTGGACATGCCGGCGATCTGCCCAAGCGGCTGGTTGAACTCGCGCGAGTACTGGATGAACGCGGTCACGGCGCCGAGGGTCATCTGCCCGTTGGCCACGCGCAGGCCGCCGACCACCGCGATGCCCACGTAGCCCAGCCAGTTCACCCACTGCATGATCGGCATGATCATCCCCGAGTAGAACTGCGCCGTGAACGCGGCCTCGTACAGCTCCTCGTTGCGCTCGTCGAAGCGCGCGGCCATGTCCCGCTGACGGCCGAACACGGTCACCAGCTCGTGCCCCGTGAACGACTCCTCGATGTGCCCGTTGAGCCGGCCCGTCTCCCGCCACTGCGCGGAGAAGAGCGCCTGGGACTTCTTGCCGATCACGCCCACCACCACACCGGCCACCGGCAGGGCGACCAGGGCGATGAGCGCGAGCTGCCAGGACAGCCAGAACATCATGCCGACGATGCCGATCACGGTCAGCACCGAGTACACGAGCGAGGCGAACGCCTGCTGGAGGGCCTGCTGGACGTTGTCCACGTCGTTGGTGGCGCGGGAGAGCAGGTCGCCGCGCTGCCCGCGGTCGAAGTAACTCAGCGGCAGCCGGTTGATCTTGGCCTCGATCTCCTCGCGCAGGCGGAAGACGATGCGCATGACGATGTCATTGAGCACGCGGCCCTGCAGCCACATGAAGGTCTGCGCCACCAGGTACATGCCCAGGACGATGAGGATCAGCCGGCCCAGCTCGGTGAAGTCGATCCCCTCGCCCGGCGTGAACGCCATGCCGGAGAGCATCTCTGCGGCCTGGTCCTCGCCCTGGGCGCGCAGCCCGTCGATGACCTGCTCGCGGCTCAGCCCGCCGGGCATCTGCGCGGAGACCACGCCGCCGAAGATCACGTCCATCGCCCGGCCCAGGACGTGCGGGGCCCACACGTTGAGCACGACGGCGACCAGCACCATCAGCGCGACCACCACCAGGCCCAGCTTCTCCGTGCGGAACAGGCTCATGAGCCGCTTCGCGGACGGCCAGAACGCCTTGGCCTTGCGGGCCGGCCCGCCGCCCCAGTCGTCGGTGGCGCCCTGCTCCTGGATCTCGAGGATCTCCTCGTCCGTCAGGTGCTCGCTCATGCCACGTCCTCCGCGGTCAGCTGGGAGTCCACGATCTCCCGGTAGGTCTGGTTGTCCGCCAGCAGCTCGGCGTGGGTGCCGCGGCCGACCACGCGGCCCTCGTCCAGCACGATGATCTGGTCGGCGTCGGTGATGGTGGCCACCCGCTGGGCGACGACGATCCGAGTCACCCCGGCCGCCGCGCGGTCGAGCGCCGCCCGCAGCCGCGCGTCGGTGGTGACGTCCAGCGCGGAGAACGAGTCGTCGAACACGAGGATCCGCGGCTCGGCCACGAGGGCACGCGCGATGGACAGGCGCTGGCGCTGGCCACCGGAGACGTCCGTGCCGCCCTGGGAGAGGCGCGAGTCCAGACCGGAGGCCGCCGTCTCTGCCTTGCCGGTGGTGCGGGCGCGCACGAAGTCGGCGGCCTGGGCCGTCTCGAGGGCCGCCCAGATGCGCTCGTCCGAGGCGTCCGGGGCCCCGAACTGCATGTTTTCCCGCACGGTGCCCGAGAACAGGTACGGCTTCTGCGGCACGAGGGCCACGGCCTCGGTCAGCTCGGCCCGGGCCAGGTCGGTCACCGGCACACCGTCCACGAGCACCTCGCCGGACGTCGCGTCGTACAGCCGCGGCAGCAGGCTGATCAGCGTGGACTTGCCGGAGCCGGTCGAGCCGATGATCGCCGTCGTGGTGCCGGGGGCGACGGCGAAGCTGACGTCGTCGAGCACCGGCGCCTCGGCGCCGGGGTACTGGAAGGTGACGTGGCGCAGCTCCACGGCGCCGTCGCGACGCGCGGGGGTCACCGGGCGGACCGGCTCAGCGAGCGTGGGGACGGTGTCCAGGACCTCGCCGATGCGGCGGGCGGAGATCACGGCGCGCGGGAGCATCATCATCATGAAGGTGCCCATCATCACCGCCATGAGGATCTGCAGCAGGTACTGCATGAACGCGGTGAGCGCGCCGACCTGCACGAGCCCCGCGTCCACGCGCTCGCCGCCGAACCACAGGACGGCGGCGGTGGCGAGGTGGAGGATCATCGTGATGACCGGGCCGAGCAGCACGAACAGCCGGCCGATCCGCACGGACGTCTCCGTCAGGGCGGCGTTGGCGTCCGTGAACCGGCGTGTCTCGTGGCGCTCGCGCACGAACGCGCGGACCACGCGGATGCCCTGGATCTGCTCGCGCATCACGCCGTTGACGTCGTCGATGTTGTCCTGCATCCGCTGGAACAGCGGCATGAGACGGGCGACGATCCACGCCACGATCACCAGCAGCACCGGCACGGAGACCCACACGAGCCAGGACAGGCCCGGGTCCTCGCGGATGGCCATGATGATGCCGCCGACCGCCATGATCGGCACGGCCACCATGAAGTTCAGGGCCATGAGGGTGAGCATCTGGACCTGGTTGACGTCGTTGGTGCCGCGCGTGATGAGGGTCGCGGCGCCGAAGCGGCCGAGCTCCTCCGCGGAGAACGCGTCCACGCGGGTGTAGACGGCGCGGCGCAGGTCCCGGCCGACGCCCATCGAGGCCTTCGCCCCGAACCACACGGCGGCGATCGCGGCGACCACCTGCACCAGCGCGACGCCGAGCATCACGAGGCCGATGTCCCAGATGCGGGCGGTGTCACCGCGGGCTACGCCCTCGTCGATGATGCGGGCGTTGAGGCTGGGCAGGTACAGCATGGCCAGCGTGCTGATCAGCTGCAGCACGACGACGGCCGCGACGGCGCCGCGATAGCGCCGGCCGTGACGGCGGAGCAGGGTCCAGAGCATGGGGCTCCCAGGGAGTCGGGATGGGCGCGCGGCCGCGTGGGGCCGCAGTGAGGTGGGCCGACGTGGGCCGGGTTCATTGTGCCCCAGCCGCGGGCGAGGAGGTCGGGCAGCAGCCGTCGTCGTCGGACGCCGCGGGCGCACCCCGGACAGCCGGCTGCCGAACCACCCGCTGGCGGACCCGTACGAGGACTGAGCGACGCCAGACGGGGGGCGTGAGCCAGACGTTTCCGCGGCTGAGGGTCCCTCAGAACAGCACGAACATCTGGCTCACGCCCCCGGAACGCCTGGCTCAGCGCCCGAAGAGCCTCGCGAAGAACCTTGCGGCCCCGGCACGGCCCGCGCGGGCTGCGTCGCGCTCGGCATCAGGGTGACGGCCATCGCACCACTGCGCCGCGGGGACGACGGCCTTGAGGGACTCGACGTGCCGGCCGCATCCGGCCCAGGTGGCCCTGCGGCAGACGGGTCAGCGCGCCGGACGGCACATGAGGGATCCTTTCGGCGAGGGGGCTTCGGGGTGGCCGGTCAGGCCAGGGTCATGAAGAGCTTCTCGAGCTCGGCGACGGTGAGCTTCTCCTCGTCCTCCGCCTTCTCGGGGTCGGCGAGGCAATACTGCATGGCGGATGAGACGACCGCGAAGCCGGCGCGATCCAGCGCGGTGGAGACGGCGGAGAGCTGCGTGACCACGTCCTTGCAGCGACCCTCGCCCTCGACCTCGCGGATGACGGCGTCCAGCTGGCCGCGGGCCCGCTTGAGGCGGTTGAGGATCTTGCGCTGGGTCTCGGCGTCGGCGGTGCGCACGGCGACCTCCTTTGTCACGGTGGCGGGGAGGGGAATCATATCCCCAGGGGTATCCGGCGACGTCGCCGGATGTCACACGAGGAGACCGATGAGCTCCCGGACGAGGATCACCAGGCCCATGGCCAGCACGAACCAGCCGAAGCCCTTCTTCAGCGCCTTCTCCGGGACCCGCTTCATGAGCGGAACGCCGATCAGCGCACCGACCACGGCCACACCGGTGACCCACAGCAGCAGGTCCCACGGCAGCGTCACGCTGGTCAGGTAGCCGCCGAGGCCCGCGAAGGACTTCATGGCGATCACCAGCAGGGACGTGCCCACCGCAGCGGACATCGGCAGGCCGCCGAGCAGGACCAGCGCAGGGACCACGAGGAACCCGCCGCCGGCGCCGACGATGCCCGTGACGAAGCCGACGACGACGCCCTCCAGCAGGATCTTCCCGAGCGGGTGGCGGCGGGGCTCGACGTCAGCCGAGGCCTCCACTGAGGGGGCGGCCGCCGGCTGCGTCTTCTTGGGCCGGATCATGGCCCACGCCGTGAAGAGCATCATCACCGCGAAGGCGATCAGCAGCAGGGTCCCCGGCAGGAAGCCGCCGACGACGCCGCCCAGGAGGGCACCCACCATCGAGGCCGCGCCGAAGATCAGGCCGGTGCGCCACCGGACGGTGCCGTGCCGCGAGTGCAGCAGCACTGAGACCAGCGAGGTCACACCCACCACGAACAGGGAGCCCGCGATGGCCTGCTTCGGCTCGAGGCCGGCCACGTACGTCAGCAGGGGCACCATCAGGATCGACCCGCCGCCACCCATGAGGCCGAGCAGCAGGCCGACCACGAGGGCCAGGGCGAGGACGATCCACATCACGGGTCAGCTCCGCTTCCCCGCGCCGGTGGGGATGCGGCCGATCACGTCGCCCGCGGAGCGCTCCTGCGCGGGGCGGTTCCACGGCATCTTGGCCAGCACGGACGCCATGGCGCACGTGTTGGACACGGCGGAGAAGGACAGGCCCGCGCCGATCGCGGCGGGGATGAGGCCGAACCGCTTCGAGCCGACCTGGGAGGCCACGGCCCCGACCAGCGCGATGGACCCGGCGGTCATGCGGACCTGACGGTCCATGGACCAGCGGTTGCCGCTGCGGACGACCTCGCTGCCGGCCTCGGCGTAGGCGGAGATGCCGCCCTGCAGGACGCGCGCGGAGGTGAAGCCGGCCTGGGCCAGACGGTCCTGGGCGGTGCCGGCCCGGCTGCCGGACTGGCAGACGAGCACCGCGGTGCCGTCCAGGCGGGCGGCGACCTCGTCCGCGTGCTCCTGGAGCAGGTCCAGCGGCACGTTGTAGGAGCCGGCGATGTGCTCGGTCTCGAACTCGCCGGGGGTGCGCACGTCCAGCACGACGGCGTCGGGGCGGGCGGCCAGCTCGGCCTTCAGGTCGCGCGGGGCGACGGGGGACAGGGTGACGCTCATGGGAGGGGCTCCTCGGGGTTGGTCTGGGGGTGTGTCAGGACTGCTGCCAGGCGGCGTAGCTGCCCTCGAGCTCGATCACGTCGAACCCGGCGCGGCGCAGCGCCTGGGCGGCCACGATGTTGCGCAGGCCGGACTGGCAGAAGGTCACCAGGGTCTTGTCCTTCGGCAGCTCCTCCTGGTGGAAGAGCACCTTGCCGGCGTTCAGCTGCCGGGCGTCCGCCACGGTGCCGTGGGAGAACTCGGTCTTGTTGCGCACGTCCACCAGCACGGTGTCCTGCTCCGCGCCGACCTCGCCGGCCTCGATGCGGGACCGCAGCTCGTCGGCCTGCACGGTGGGCACCGGCTCCAACGTGAGGCCGTCCACGGAGGTGGTGAACGCGGCGGCGGCGTCGACGCCCACGCGGATCATGTGGTCGCGCATCGTGTGCGCGTCCTCGCGGTCCTCGGCGAGCAGGACGAGGGCGGCGTCGTCGCTCTCCGGGTCGTAGGCCCAGCCGGCGTGCGTGGCGACCTTGCCGCGGGACGGAAAGGCCAGCGCGCCCGGCACGGTGCCGGCGAGGATCTCGTCCACACCGCGGGTGTCCGCGAACACGGCGCCCTCGGCGAGCGTCGCCTGCACGCCCCCGGCGTCCAGCTCCTCGAGCTCGGGCAGCTCGCCCAGGATGGCTGGCCCCTGCTTGTTCTGGCGCTTCATGCGGGCGAAGTAGGCGTGGGCGTCGGGCTGGCCGTCGAGCAGCTCGTCGATGAAGCCCTGCTCGTCGTCGTTCTTCAGGTAGTCGGACCACCACGCGTACTTGCGCTCGTAGCCGACCGTGGTGGAGGGCAGCGCGCCGAGTGCCTTGCCGCAGGCGGAGCCGGCGCCGTGGGCCGGGAACACCTGCACGTGGTCCGGGAGGGTCAGGAACTTCGCCTTGAGGGAGGCGAAGAGCTGCTGGGCGCCCTCGAAGCGGGTGTCGACGCCGCCGGCGGCCTCGTCCAGCAGGTCCGGGCGGCCGAGGTCGCCGGAGAACACGAAGTCGCCGGTGAGCATGTAGCCCGGGGCGTCCGCGAAGGCGCCGTCGGTGACGAGGAAGGACAGGTGCTCGGGGGTGTGGCCCGGGGTGTGCACGGCCTCGACGGTGATGTTGCCGAGCGTCACCGTGTCGCCGTCCTTGAGGAGGTTGCCCTCGAAGCCGTAGGCCCAGTCCTCGCCGCCCTCGCCGGACAGGTGGATCTGGGCGCCGGTGGCGTGGGCCAGCTCGCGGGTGCCGGAGAGGTAGTCCGCGTGGATGTGGGTCTCGGTCACGTGGGTGATGGTCATGCCGTTCTTGGCGGCCAGGTCCAGGTACACCTGGATGTCGCGGCGGGGGTCCACCACCATCGCCTCGTTCTTCGCCTGGCAGCCGATCACGTAGCTGGCCTGGGCGAGGTCCTCGTCGTAGATGCGCTCGAGCAGCATGGTTCTCCTCCGGGTCGGGGGGTCTCGATGTCCATCCGATACCCCCTGGGGTATGTCGAGAACGAGCGTAGGGTATACCCCCAGGGGTATGCAAGAGAGAGGGTGAGCCCGGGCGGCGACGGGAAGGGACGGCACGGTCGGGAGACGTCGCCAGGGGGCGTGAGCCAGATGATTCCGCTGCGGATCGGGCGTCAGAACGGCAGAAACGTCTGGCTCACGCGGCGGGGGGCGTGAGCCAGATGATTCCGCTGCGGATCGGGCGTCAGAACTGCAGAAACGTCTGGCTCAGCGCCCGGGGTCCTCAGAGCAGGGGACGCAGTGGTACCAGCAGGGCCTCGACCACGCGGGCGAGGCCGTGACGGTCCTCCCAGCGCGGGGTGTCGATCCGGACGGCCCGCTGGGCGTCGAGAGCGAAGATCTCCTCCATCCGGGCGGCGAAGTCGCGGTCCACGACCACCACGTTGGACTCGTAGTTGAAGCCCAGGGAGAGGCGGTCGACGTTGGCCGAGCCCACGGTGGACCAGATGCCGTCCACGGTGGCGGTCTTCGCGTGGATCATGCTGGCCCTGTACAGCAGGATCGTGATGCCGGCCTCGAGCATCTTCCCGAAGAAGCCGCGCGAGGCCCAGTCCGCCACGATGTGGTTGGAGTCCTCCGGCACCATCACCTGCACGTCCACCCCGCGCCGGGCCGCGTGCAGCAGCGCCTCGAGGACCTGCTGGTCCGGGATGAAGTACGGCGTGTTGATGAGGATGCGGTGCTGCGCCCGCTGGATGGCGTCGAGGTAGCTCAGCCGGATCGGGTAGACCAGGAGCGGCGGCTGGTTCGCGGCCACGGTGACGCGCGGGTCCCACGTGTCCGGGGGGCGCCAGGACATCTGCTCGCCCGCGCGGTGGTGGGCGTTCCACTTGATGGAGATCGACTGGCCCAGCGCCCACACCGCCGGGCCGCGCTCACGCACGTGGGTGTCCCGCCACAGGCGGGCGTAGTCGTCGCCGATGTTGAAGCCGCCGGCGAAGCCGACCTCGTCGTCCACCACCATGATCTTCGAGTGGTTGAACCCGCTGTGCCGGACCACGCCTCGCCAGATCGGGCGGGCGAAGGCCGGCAGCCGGAACACGTGGATGCGCGGGTCCAGCTGACGGTAGAAGCGGGGCGGGACCACGAGGTTCCCGAACCCGTCGTAGGAGACGTAGACCTCCACGCCGCGCGCGGCCGCCCGGTTGAAGGCGTCCATGAACCGCTGGCCCGTGGGGTCGCCCTTCCAGATGAAGGTCTCGAACTTGATGATCCGCTGCGCTCCGTCGATCGCGGCGATCATCTCCTTGTAGAGGTCCTCACCCGAGGTGAAGATGCGCAGCTCGGAGCCCTCCACGTGGGCGTCAAACACGCCGGGGTTCGGCGCGGGTCGGCGCACTCGGCCGCCGCGCTTGACCATGTCCACGCCGGTGAGCCCGGCGGCGACCGTCAGCGGCAGTCCCACGAGACCGACGCCCGCGGCCACGGCCGCTCCCCGGAGGAGACGACGGACCGGCAGGCGGGACAGGGACGGCAGGGACGGTCGACGCATTCGCTCAGTCTACTCAGGGCCCCGTCAGCGCGGATCGGTCGAGCGGCGCATCTCGGTCCAGGCCGCGCTCACCTCGGAGCGCATGCGCACGAGTTCGATCGCCGTCTCCTGCAGCCTCCGGGCGCTCTCGCTCTCGGGGATGTACTGCCGCACCGGCTGGGCCTGGCCCTCCGCGGAGACGTCCACCATGACGGCGATCGAGTGCGCCACCAGGCGGGACTCCGCCCCGGTGCGTCGGCTCGCGTAGACGCGCAGCGCCACGTGCATGGACCGCTCCGTGGTGTTCACCAGGAGGGCCTCCACGCGCACGAGGTCGCCCACGTGGATGTTCCGCACGAAGCGCACGCCGCCGCCGAACACCGCGACCACGGATTCATGGCCGGTCCAGCGGGCGGCGCAGACGGCGGCCGCCTCGTCCACCCAGCGCAGGATCGCGCCCGCGTTGATGGTGCCGCCCACGGTGGCCTCCGCGTTGGGGGCCAGGAACGCGAGGGTGCTCATCTCCTCGGGGGCCTCCCCGGGCGCGGGGAACGGCAGTCGGGCCATGCCGCGCTCGACGGCGCGGCGGGCCACGGTGGAGCGGCGGGCCTGTTCGTCGCGCTCGATCTGGCCGGGGGTCGAGGGCTCCCAGGCCGGCACGGTCACGGGCACCCCGTCCTCCTCCGCGGCGTAGACCACGAGGGACGAGGTGGCGACCACGGGGTCGCCGTCGTCGTCGCGAATCTCCGGCAGCAGCAGGCGGGTCTGGACGTGCACCTCGGCGCCGTCCGTGTGGACCACGCGCGCCTGCACCACGGCACGGCGGTCCACCGGCACGGGGTGCCGGAACTGGGTGTGCCCCATGTAGCGGGCACGCACGAACGTCCCGGCCCAGCTCGCCGCGACGGCGTAGCCGGCCTTCTCGATCCAGGAGACGACGGTGCCGGCGTCCACCAGGCCGGTGGGATGGTCGAAGCTGTCCGCCCGGAATTCGAGGGCGAGGGCTCCGGGGGGTCTCATGCCGTCGAACGTATCACCCGAGTCCGGGCCCTGTGCGGCCGGTCACGCCCCGTCCAGGAGTCTGCGGGGAACCTCCCGGCCGCGCCCCAGGCGGGTCCGCGCACGGGGGACAATGGACCCATGACCGCCTTCGACCGTCTCCCCCTGCCCGCGGAGCCCCAGACCCCCCACGACCGCCTGCGCCGCCGCACCGAGGCCGCCGTCGCCGAGCGCGGGGAGGCCGCCGTCGCCGGGCTGGCGGTGCGCCTGATGACCGGCGCGGCCACCCCGGAGGACGTCACCTCGGGTGCCGCCCGCGCCCTCACCGGCGACGACGGCGACCTCAGCCCCGCCGCGACCGGCGCGCTGGCCCTGATGCACGCGTGGCACCGCAGCGCGCTGCCCGCCCTGACCGGGGCGCTCACCGCCCCCGAGGCGGACGTCCGCTCGGCGGCCCACCTCGTGCTCGCCTCCCGCGCCGGCTCGCTGCGCCGCGATGCCGCCGTCGACCGCACCCTCGTGGACGCGGTGCGGGCCGGTTGTGCCGACCCGGACCCGGAGGTCCGCGCGTCGGCCGCGTCCGCACTGGGTGCCCTCGCCCGCCCCGAGGACCTCGAGTCCGCCCTGCCCGTGCTCACCGGCATGGTGATGGACGTGGACGCGGACCTGGCCGCGGCCGCCGAGCTGGCCCTCGAGCAGCTCGCGATCCGCCTGGACCGGCCCGGCCTGCGGGTCAGCCTCGAGGGCTGAGGCGACGCCCGTGCAGTGCCCCCACTTCGACGTCGGCGAGTGCCGTTCCTGCCCGCTGATGGGCGTGCCGTACGCCCGGCAGCTCGCGGACAAGCAGGCCGCGGTCCTGGCCGCCCTGGCGGACGCGGTCGACGCGGACACGGTCGTGGCCGAGCCGTTCGCCTCCGCGGAGGCCGGATTCCGGAACAAGGCGAAGCTCGTGGTCACGGGGTCGGCGGCGGCGCCGCGGCTGGGCATCCTGGACCCGCGCCAGCACCCCCGGCATCACGACGGCGCCGGCGTGGACCTGCGCGACTGCGGCCTGTACGAGGCCGGCATGGAAGGCGTGTTCGACGCGTGCGCGGCGGCGGTGACGGCGGCCGGGCTGGAGCCCTACGACGTCGCCGCCCGCACGGGCGAGCTGAAGAACGTGATCGTGACGCTCTCCCCCGACCGGGAGGCGATGGTCCGGTTCGTGCTGCGCTCCGCCGACCGGCTGGACGCGCTGCGCGCGGCGGTGCCGGGGCTGCTGGACGACCTCGCGGCGCGCGGGACACCCGCCGCCGTGGTGAGCGCGAACCTGCTGCCCGAGCACGTGGCCCTGCCCGAGGGCGACGAGGAGATCGTGCTCGCCGGCGGGCCGACCCTGCGGATGGAACTGAACGGGATCGGCCTGCGGCTGCGCCCGCAGGGGTTCTTCCAGACGAACACCGCGGTGACCGAGGGGCTGTACGCGACGGCGGCGGCGTGGGTCGCCGAGGGCGGTGTGCCGGCGTCGGCGTGGGACCTGTACTGCGGGGTGGGCGGGTTCGCGTTCCACCTGGCCCGGGCCGGCGTGCGCGACGTGTGGGGCATGGAGTCCTCCGCCGAGGCGGTGGCCGCGGCCCGGGAGACGGCCGCGGAGCTCGGCCTGGCCGACCGGGCGCGCTTCTCCGACGGCGACGCCACCTCCGCGCTTTCGTTCGAGAAACGGCGGGCTCCGGAGGCGCTTTCGTCCAAGAAACGGCGGCCCCGCCCGGACGCCGTCGTCGTGAATCCGCCGCGGCGGGGCATCGGCGCCGAGCTGGCGGACGCGCTGGAGGACTCGGGTGTGCCCACCGTCCTGTACTCCAGCTGCAACCCGGCGACGCTCGCGCAGGACCTGGCCCGGATGCCGAGCTATCGGGTGGCGCGGGTGCAGGTGTTCGACATGTTCCCCCAGACCCGGCACGCGGAGGTGCTCACGCTGCTGACCCGGCGGTGACGGAAGCCGGGGCGCGTCACCGCGGGCTCCCCGCCCGACGGTTCCGCTTCTTCAACTCGACGAAGACCTGCAGCAGCGTCAGAGCCGACGGCGCGAGCGCGGGTTGCGTGAGCACGAGCGGTTGCGCACGGGTCAACCCGCCACCCTGCAACGGCCGTCCCGAGTCCCACCGGTTGGCCTTGCGCAGACCACCCTCGTTCCACAGCCGCTCGTCCACCTTGAGCGCCACCTTCATCGTGTGCTCCGACTCTGGCGCCACAGCACGGACTTCCTTCACGTCCGCCCAGTCCACGGACCAGTCCCGCGTCCACACCCGTCGCTCATCGAACGTGACATGCCGAGGCCGGAACAGACCCATCGTCGCGGCGGGAAGCACCGCCAACGCCAGCGCCAACCCGATGAACGACGCCACACGCCACACCCCGAACCCGGCCGAGACATCCTCCGGCGGCCGGAAGATCACCCACACGAACACCGCGATGCACACCACGACGATCAGCCACAGGAGCAACCACCGCGCCGGACGCACCCGCGCCTGCACCGGCAGACTCGCCAGGATCTCCTCCCGCGTCGCCTTCTTCCGCAACCGCGTCGGCTTCGCATCCATCACTTGCTCATCATCCAGTTCATGAGCCCTTCGCCCCCCGGCCATCTCCGCCGAGTGTGTCCTGCTCGTTCCCGGGCCACGCTTCCGGCGCGCGGGGGCACACGTCCGCCCCGTCGGCACGACCCTATTCCCGGAACCCACCGCGCCGCAGCGACATCACCGCAGCTGAGAACCGCTGTGATGTCGCTGCGGTGCGGTCGGCCGGAACGACGGCGCGCTCGCTGCGGTGAACATCGCCGCGGCACTCCCCGTGCGGCCCCACTTCCCCGCCCGTAGGCTGGTTCCCATGTCGCAGACGCTCACCCCCGCCGCTCCGCAGGACCTGAACGCCCGCCGTCACCGGCTCCGCCGCTACCGCGCCGTCATCTTCGACATGGACGGGGTCATCACGGACACCGCCGGCGTGCACGCGCAGGCGTGGAAGGAGCTCTTCGACGGGGCGCTGCCCGCCGTGGGCGCGCTGCCCGCCAACGCCGCCGTCGTCGCCGCGGACCCGGACGTGCTGCGTCCCTTCGACGCCGCCGCCGACTACCTGCACCACGTGGACGGGCGCCCCCGCGAGGACGGGGTCCGCACGTTCTTCGCCTCCCGCGGCCTGAGGGTGCCGGAGGCCGACGCCCCCGAGGCGGACGCCGCCCCGGAGCTGACCGTCCTCGCCCTCGCCGAGCGCAAGCAGGGCTACTTCGAGCAGGTCCTCGAGCGCGACGGCGTCCGCGTGTTCCCGGAGGCCCAGGACCTCCTCGAGCGGCTGCGGGCCAAGGGTGTGCCGGTCGCACTGGTCACCAGCTCCAAGAACTCCCGCGCCGTGCTCACGGCCGGCGGCGTGCTGGACTTCTTCCCCGTGATCGTGGACGGGAACACCGCCGTCGAGCGCGGGCTGCCGGGCAAGCCGGACCCGGCGATGTTCTGGGAGGCCGCCCGCGAGCTGGGCGTCGACGTCGCGGACGCGATGGTCCTCGAGGACGCCGTCTCCGGCGTGAAGGCCGCCTCGGACGGCCGCTTCGGCCTCGTGATCGGCGTGGACCGCGAGCCCGAGCTCGGCAAGGGCCGACTCAAGGCGGCCGGCGCCCACCTGGTGGTCCAGGACTACGGGACCCTGCATCTGGAGGACCGCACCACCACCCCGTTCGACCCCGCGTGGGTGCTGCGCTGGGACCGCTTCGACCCGGCCTCCGAGGGCACGCGCGAGGTGCTGTGCACCCTGGCCAACGGGTACTGGGGCACCCGCGGCGCTGTGCCCGGCACGCACATCTCCTCCGTCCACTACCCCGGCACCTACATGGCCGGGGTGTTCAACCGGCTGACCTCGATGGTCCAGGGCCGGGTCGTGGAGACCGAGCACATGGTCAACATCCAGGACTGGACCCCGCTCGTGGTGACCCCGCGCCACGGCCGCCCGCTGCTGCCGGGTGAGGAGAACCTCGTGGAGTACGGCCAGGAGATGGACCTGCGCCGCGGCGTGCTCTCCCGCACCATGACCTTCGAGGACGAGCAGGGCCGGCGCACCACGGTCCACACCCGACAGTTCACCTCGCTGGCCAACCGGCACCTCGCCGCGATCGAGCTGACCGTCGTGGCGGAGAACTGGTCCGGGGACCTCACGGTGCGCTCGAAGATCGAGGGCCGCGTGGCCAACCTCAACGTCTCCGACGACCGCACCCTCGCCAACCAGCACCTCGAGCCGGTCCAGGCCCGGGAGATCGACGGCGAGACCGTCCTGCTCGAGACCGCCACCAACCAGTCCGGCATCCACGTGGCCGTGGCCACCCGCACCCGCCAGGTGGCGCCGGTGGGCCACCACGAGCCCATCCGCCGCCCCGTGGACGGCTCGGACCTGGTGGTCGGCCAGGACATCCTCCTCCACGTGGACGAGGGCGTGCCGCTCGTGCTGGAGAAGATCGCCGCCGTCGCCACGAGCCACGACCACGCCAACGCCTCCGTGTGGGAGTCGGCGGTGAAGGACGTCCAGCGCGCCCAGAACTTCCGCAACCTGCTGACCCTGCACGAGCAGCGCTGGGGCACCAACTGGGACCGGTTCTCCGTGCGCATCGACCTGGCCGAGCCGTACCGGCATCAGCGCCGCTCCACGGCGGCGGAGGCCGGCGGCGAATACGCGCCGCCCGTCGTCGACGCCGGCCACTCGGCCCCGGTGGGGTCCGCGGTCCCGATGGGCAAGGACGGCGCGTCGCTGCGCCAGCAGCTCGCCCTGAACCTGCACACGTTCCACGTGCTCCAGACGGCCTACGGCCGCCGCCGGGACCTGGACGCCTCCGTGGGGGCACGCGGCCTGCACGGCGAGGGCTACCGCGGCCACATCTTCTGGGACGAGATCTACGTCTACCCGATGCTCACGCTGCGCCGCCCCGAGATCACCCGGGGCCTGCTGATGTACCGCTACCGGCGTCTCAACGAGGCCCGCGCCAACGCCCAGGCCGAGGGCTGGGCCGGTGCCATGTACCCGTGGCAGTCCGGGGCGGACGGCTCCGAGGAGACGCCCACCGAGCTGTGGAACCCGCGCTCGCGCATGTGGATGCCGGACAACTCCCACAACCAGCGGCACGTCTCCCTGGACATCGCCTACTCGGTGCTGCGGTACATCGAGATCACGAAGGACACGTCCTTCATCTCGGACTACGGCGCGGAGATGCTCGTGGAGATCTCCCGGTTCTTCATGTCCATGACCCTGCACAACGCCGTCACGGACCGCTACGAGATCCACGGCGTCATGGGCCCGGACGAGTTCCACGACGGCTATCCCGAGACCCCCGGCTCCGGCCTGCGCAACAACGCGTACACGAACGTGCTGACCTCGTGGGTGCTCGCGGAGACCGCCCGCCTGGTCCGCTGGCTGGACACGATCGACGACGGCCTGCCCGAGCTCATGGAGATCTCCGAGGAGGAGATCGAGCGCTGGGAGGAGGTCAGCACCCGCCTGACCGTGCCGTTCTTCGAGGAGGGCGAGGAGGCCGGCATCCTCGCCCAGTTCGAGGGCTACCAGGACCTGCTCGAGTTCGACTGGGAGGCCTACCGCGCCAAGTACGGGAACATCGGCCGCATGGACCTGATCCTGCAGGCCGAGGGCGACGCCACCAACCGGTACAAGCTCTCCAAGCAGGCCGACACCCTCATGCTCGGCTACCTGTTCTCCTCCGAGGAGCTGGACCGGATCCTGCGCCGCATGGGCTACGAGCTGCCGCAGGAGGCGTTCGAGCGGATGGTCACGTACTACGAGGCCCGCTCGACGCACGGTTCCACGCTCTCCCGCCTGGTGCACGCGTGGGTGGCGGCCCGCACGGACCCGGACCGGTCCTGGGACCTGTTCACGGAGGCCCTCGAGTCGGACCTCTCGGACACGCAGGGCGGCACCACCAAGGAGGGCATCCACCTGGGCCTGATGGCGGGCACCGTGGACACGGTGATCCGCTGCTACGCGGGCCTCGAGACGCGCGACGACGTCGTCCGGCTGCACCCCCGCATGCCCGCCCAGCTGCCCGGCGCCCGCTTCACCATCCGGTTCCGCCAGCAGCCCGTGGTCATCCACATGACCCAGCGGGAGGTGACGGTGGCCGCGGGCGAGGGCATGTGGCACGACGTGCCGATGATCATCGCCGGCCGCGAGCACACCCTCTCCCCCGGCGAGAAGCTGACGGTCCCGCTGGACTGAGGGCCGCCGTCGTCGGCCACCCCACCCCGTCCCTTTGGGGGCGAAAGTGGGCGGTATCCCGCGCGGATACCGCCCACTTTCGCCCCCGGACGCGGGAGGACGCGGGAGGACGCGGGAGGACGCGGCTGCCGCCCCGGCTCAGCGCAGCGGCAGCTCGGCGCGGACCACCCAGCAGCCGCCCAGCGGGCCGGCCGTGAGGGTGCCGCCGAACACGGCC
Source organism: Micrococcus sp. APC 4021 (assembly GCF_030407635.1). Lineage (NCBI taxonomy): Bacteria > Bacillati > Actinomycetota > Actinomycetes > Micrococcales > Micrococcaceae > Micrococcus > Micrococcus sp. APC 4021. The sequence goes on along the minus strand of NZ_JASDCZ010000003.1, from coordinate 30,929 downwards.
ACGCGCTCGCGCATGCCGGCCAGGCCGAAGCCGCTGGCCATCGCGACCACCACGCGGTCGCGGCGGGGCTCGCCCTCATCCATCGGGCTGGCGATGCGCAGCACGAGGCGGTCCGCGCCCTCGAGCTCCGAGGCCAGGTGCACGGTGCCGCGGCGCGGGGCGTGCTTGAGGATGTTCGTCACCGACTCCTGCACCACGCGCAGCACGGTCAGCTCCAGGGAGCGCGGCAGCTCGTCCAGCTCGGTCAGCGAGCGCTCCACCGCGAACCCGGCCGCGTGCAGGCGGGCCTCGAACTCGTCGAGGCGGGCCGGCAGGTCCACGACGGCGTCCCCCTCCGCCGTCTGCGCGTTGCGGGAGGAGCCGCGTAGCGCGGTGAGCATGCGGCGCAGGTCCACGAGGGACTGTCGGGCGGCCTGCTCGATGGCCTTCTCCGCGGCGGCCCGTTTGTCCGGGTCCCTCTGGGTGGGCAGCATGGCGGCCTGCATCGAGATCACGGTGAGCCCGTGCGCGACGACGTCGTGCAGCTCCGCCGCGATCCGCTGCCGCTCGGCCTCCGCGGCGCAGGCGGCGGCCTCCTCGGCCCGGCGCAGGGCCGCCTCGCGGTCCCGGGCCCGATGCCGGGATCGGCGGATCATGAAGGCCGGCACCGCCACGCACAGCGCGACGATGAGCGTGATGACCATGACGCCCTTGAGGCTGTCCTCGTCCGCCCACGTGCCGTCGGTGAGGACCTCGCCCGCGACGGTGAGCAGGATGAGGGCGCCCAGGGCGAACCAGACGAACACCCGGTGCGAGTACCGCGTCACCATGGCCGCGCCCAGGACGACCCCGCCACTGAACGCCTGCGGGGTGAGGTGCGCGTGGTCCGCCTCCACGAGGCCCACCAGACCGAACGTGCACCCGAGCAGCACGAACACCGCCGCGAGGGTGGGCTGCCACCCGAACAGCAGCGTGACCAGCACGCTCGCCAGGAACAGGACCCAGCGCAGGAGCGGCTCCCGCCCCTCACCCGTCAGCCCGCCGTCCTCCTCGAGGATGCCCGCGAGTTCGGGGTCGGCGCTCAGCCCGGCGGCCACCGTGGGCCCCAGCATCAGGGTGAGGATCTCCCCCAGCACCATGAGCCCGACGATCACATAGAGGACGATCCGCGTGTGCCGGGAGACGGGTTCCGTGCGCAGGATCGCCGGCAGGCGGGAGCCCAGGGGAGACTCGGCAGGCGGGGGCGACGTCGCCGTCGTCGTCCGAGCCGGGGCGGGCGCCGCGATGCTCATCCGATGTCCACGAGGCCCGCGCGGGCGGCGCGGATGAGGATCTGCACGCGGTCACGGACCTGCCACTTGTCCAGGACCTTGCCGATGTGGGACTTCACCGTGGCCTCCGCGAGGAACAGGGCGCCGGCGATCTCCGCGTTGGAGGCGCCCTTGGCGAGCTCGCGGACCACGTCCAGCTCGCGCTCGGTGAGGCGCTCGTGCGGGGCGAGGGGCTCGGCCGGGCACGGGGCGGCGTGTTCGGGGGCCGCGGTGACGGCCTCCACCAGGTCCGCGGCCACGCGGGCGGAGAACACGGCGTCCCCGGCGTGGACGCGGCGGATGGCGTCCACGACCTCGGCCGGCGGTGCGTCCTTCACGAGGTAGCCTGCGGCGCCGGCGCGCAGGGCGGGCACGAGGTACTGCTCGGAGGAGAAGGTGGTGATCGCCAGGACGCGCACGCCCGGGGCCTCGGCGGAGATGCGCGCGGTGGCCTCGACGCCGTCCATGCGGGGCATCTGCATGTCCATCAGCACGACGTCGGGGGCCAGCGTGCGGGCCGCCTCGAGGGCCTGGACCCCGTCCTCGGCGGAGCCGACCACCTCGAGGTCCTCAGCCTGGGCCACGAAGTGCTCGAGGGCGGTGCGCATCAACGCCTGGTCGTCGGCCACGACTACTCGGATCATGGCGTCCAGCCTAGGAGGCGCACAGGCCGCCGCGCGTCCACCGAAGGTCGACGTCGGCCCCCGCCTCGGGGCGGACCGGGCCGGCTCCCGCGCCCGGCCGGCCACCGCAGTCCCGGCGCCTCCGTGGGCAGAACCCACAACCCCATCGCCTCCGTGGGCAGAAGCGCCCTCTCTTCTGCCCACGGATGTTGCGTGGGCGGAACTCCTCGCAGTTCTGCCCACCGAGCCATGACGACGTCGTCCCGGCGGGACAACCGGCCGCCGCCGAGTCCTGCACAGCCGGCCCACCCCGCGCCGGTGTGCACAGACACGCGGCCCGCCCGGCCGTCGTCAGGCCGACCGCGTCAAGGTCGACCCATGTCCTTCGCCCCCGATCTCCCCCTCGTCCCCGTCTTCACCACCCGCGACGTGCTCGAACGCGGTCTGCCGCCCAGCCGGGTGCGGCGGTCCGACGTCCTCCGCCTCGCCCGCGGCATCCACCGTCGCCGTGACATGCCGCTGCGCACCTGGGAGTCTGCCGGGCTCCCGCCGCCGCACCACGGGGTCGGCCTCGACCTGCTGACCGCCCTCCTGCGGTCCCGTCCCGACGCCGTTCTCTCCCACGAGACGGCGGCGCACCTCCACGGCCTCCCGCTTCCCCCGGGCGGGGCCACGCGACGCGCCGCCGTCGAGATCACGTTGCACCGCGGCACCGCACGGGCGCGGATCCCCGGCGTCATGGAGCACCGCAGACCCCTGCCCGCCGGCCACGTCACCTCCGTGCTCGGGCTACGGGTGACGACGCCGGAACGGACCTGGCTCGATCTGTGCTCGATCGGCCACCCCTGGGACGAGGCATCCCTCGTGTCGGCGGGTGACCACCTGGTCCGTCACCCCTGGTCCCCGCGCGGCCGGCGGCCTCCCATCACCACGGTCACCGCGCTGCACGAGGCGATGCGGCCGCTCGGGCGGTTCGTCGGAAGACCGCGGGCGACGGCGGCGCTCGAGCGCGTACGGGTGGGTGCCGACTCGCCGCAGGAGACCCGGCTGAGGCTGGCGCTCGTCGAGGCGGGGCTGGGCGAGCCGACGCTGCAGCACGTGTTCGACCCCGGGCGGCGGGACGCCCCCGAGGCCGATCTGTGGTTCGAGGACTGCCGGCTCGTCCTCCAGTACGACGGCGAGGTGCACCGGAGTGCCGAGCAACACGCCCGGGACGCCCGGCGAGACCAGTACTACGCGGAGCGTGGGCAGATGACCCTGCACGTCACGAGCCGGGACGTCGGCGAGGGATACGCGCGGGTGATCGAGGCCGTCCTCAGACGACGGGCACAGGTCTCGAACGGCTGGGATGCCTGACGTCGTCGTCGCGTATGGCCCTGCCGTCCATGCGCAGGGGTTCCGTGGGCAGAAGCGAGGGTGCTTCTGCCCACGGAACCTGGAAACACGCGGGTTCTGCCCCCGGAAGGCGAGACCCGGCGGGTTCTGCCCACGGAACGCTCGCGTCGGCCGGGCACCCGACCCCCGCCCGGACCGACCCGGGCCGGCCTCACCGTCGCCCCGCTCAGTAGTACACGGCCAGCGGCCCGTGCGGTCCGTCCACCACGCTGCAGGGGGTCTTGAAGATCCGCTCCAGCACCTCAGGGCACAGGATCTCGGCCGGGGTGCCGGTCTCCACCACCTGGCCGTCGCCCATGGCCACGATCCGGTCGGCGTAGTGGGCGGCGAAGTTGATGTCGTGCAGCACGATCACCACGGTCCGGCCCAGCTCGTCGGCGGCCCGGCGCAACTGCTGCATCATCTGCACCGAATGCTGCATGTCCAGGTTGTTCAGCGGCTCGTCCAGCAGCACGTACTCGGTGTTCTGCGCCAGCACCATCGCCACGTACGCGCGCTGCCGCTGGCCGCCCGAGAGCTGGTCGAGGTACCGGTTCTCGAACGGGCCGAGGTTGAGGAAGTCGATCGCGTCGGACACGTGCCGCTCGTCCTCCAGGGTCAGCCGGCCGCGCGTGTACGGGTAGCGCCCGAACCCCACGAGCTGCCGCACGGTCAGCCGCGTCACGAAGTGGTTCTCCTGCCGCAGGATGGACAGGGTCTGCGCGATCTTCCGGGACGGCGTCGTGGTGATGTCGTGCCCGCCCACGGCGATCGTCCCGGCGTCGGCGTCCTGCAGCCGGCCGATCATCGTCAGCAGCGTGGACTTGCCCGCCCCGTTGGGCCCCACGAGCGCGGTCACTCCCCCGGCCTGGATGTCCAGGTCCACGGGTCCGATGCACACCTCATCGCTGTGGCGCTTCACCACGCCGCGCAGCTCGATCACAGACGTCCCTTTCTCATCACGACGACCAGGAAGGTGATGCCGCCGATCAGCTCGATGACCACCGTGACCGCACCCCCCGCGTAGAACACGTGCCGCAGCACGAAGTAGGCGCTCGTGAGCACCGCGTACCCGGCCAGCGCCGCCACCGGGAGGATGAACCGGTGGTCGTGGGTGTCGACGAGGCTGTACGCCAGCGTCGCCACGAGGAAGCCGAGGAACGTCATCGGGCCCACGAGCGCGGTGGTCATGGCCATCAGCACGGAGACCAGCAGCAGCGTCACCATGAGCTCGCGCCGGTGGTGCAGGCCCAGGTTGGTCGCGGCGTCGGCGCCGAGCGCCACCGTGTTCAGGCGGCGGGAGCGCAGCCACAGCAGCGCGCACACGACGACGGCGATGGGCGCGGCGATCGCCACGTACTCGGTCCGGGCGTTCGAGATGTTGCCGAAGAGCCGCGCGCTCAGCAGGTCGAACGAGTTCGGGTCCAGCAGTCGCTGCATGAACGTGCTCAGCGCGGCCAACCCGCCGCCCAGCACCACGCCCACGAGCAGCATCAGATGGACGCTGCCGTAGGGCCGGGAGAGCAGCCACGAGTACAGGGCCGTCGCCAGCGCCACCATGAGCGCGGCCTGGGCGAGGAACGGCCCCACCCCGGTCAGCACCGCGACGCCCGCGGCTCCCAGCACGTACACGGCGACGGTCGACACGGCGGTGTAGAGCGCCTCGAACCCCATGATCGAGGGCGTGATGATGCGGTTGCCCGTCACCGTGTGGAAGGTGACGGTCGCGAAGGAGTGGCACAGCGCCACGATCCCGATCACGCCCAGGGACTCCACGCGCATCCGCGCGATCATCCAGAACGCGCGCGAACCGGGTTCGGCCTCGTTGCCCCACAGCAGGATCCCGGCGGTGGAGAGCACGGCGACGGCGGCCAGCACGGCGACGACGACCGCATACCTCCGGCGGTCGGCGGCGGTGACGAACGCGCCGGACCGGCGCGGGGCGTCGGCCTCGACGGGCCCGGCCGCGGTGGCGCCACCGGGCGGGGCGGGGATGCGACCCGGGGCGGTCGCGAGCGGCTCAGCCATGCTTGGCCTGCCTCAGCAGCAGGGCGAGGAACACGATCGCGCCCACGAGGCCCAGGATCAGCGAGATGGGCACCTCGAACGGGGCGATCACGGTGCGCCCGATCAGGTCGCAGACGATCACGATCCACACGCCGACCATGACCACCCAGGGCAGGTTCGTCCGCAGGTTGTCGCCGCGCACCATGGACACGAGGTTGGGGACCACGAGCCCCAGGAACGGGAGGGCCCCGATCACCACGGTGACCACGCCGGTGGCCACGGCCACCATGGCCACGCCGGTGAGGATCACGGCGTCGTAGTTGAGGCCGACGTTCGTGGCGACGTCCTTGCCGAGGCCGGCCACGGTGAAGCGGTCCGCGATGACGAAGACCGCCACGCACACGATCAGCACGAGGAAGAGCAGCTCATACCGGCCGCGGACCACGGAGGTGAACGAGCCCGCGAACCACGCGCCCACCTGCTGCAGCATGTCCGTCTGGAGGGCGAGGAACGTCGAGGCGGCGCCCACGACGGCGCCGAGCATGATGCCCACGATCGGCACGATGAGGGAGGACTGCAGGCGCACACGCCGCAGGAAGAGGAAGAACACGAGGGTGCCGACGAAGGCGAAGAGGATGGCCCCGGCCATCCGGGTCACCAGGCCCGCCCCCGGCACGAGCACCATGGTCACCAACAGGCCGAGACCGGCCCACTCGGTGGTGCCCGTGGTGCTGGGCTCCACGAAGCGGTTCTGCGTCATGAGCTGCATGATCAGCCCGCACATCGCCATCGAGGCGCCGGCCAGCACGAGGGCGACCGTGCGCGGCACGCGCGTGATGGCGAACATCTCGCGTCCGCCCTCCGCGCCGACGTCGTACACGCCCACGAACAGCGAGACCACGACGAGGACCGCGGTCACCACGATGCCGGCCAGCAGCGGCCAAGTGCGCTGCCAGCGGGTGCGCTCGGGCCGCAGGACGGCGGGCGGGACCCAGCACACGCGGTCGCCCCGCCCCGGCTCCTCGAGCCGGGGCGGGGCGTCGGCGACGTGGTGACGCACGTCGAGAATCACTGCGCGCCTTCGAAGGCCTTCGCGAGGTCTTCCATGACGGTGGTGTGGTTCTGGATGTCCTCGGCGACGTAGAAGTCGGTGGGCAGGTACACGATGTTGCCCTCCTTCACCGCGGTCACGTCCTGGAGGGCCTCGGAGCGCTCGATCAGCTCGGCAGCGGTGGCGTTCTCCTCGCCGACGGCGGCGTCACGGTCCATGACGATCAGCCAGTCCGGGTTCGACTTCGCGATGGCCTCGACGGAGATGTCGTCGCCCTGGTGGTTGTCGGTGCCCGACTGCTCGAGGGCCGGGGTCAGCTCCAGCATGTCGAAGAACGGGCCGATGGCGCGACCGGTGCTGGGCGCGACGTACGACAGCTCGCCGCCCGAGGCGATGAGGCCCATGACGGTCTGCTCGGGGTCGTAGGCGTCCTTGGCGCGCTGGGTGGCGGCGTCGAAGTCGGCGATGAGCTTCTCGGCATCGGCCTCGTGGCCGGTGGCCTCGCCCAGCAGGGTGGTCAGCTCCTTCAGGCCCTCGTCCATGGGGGTCTGCGTGACGTCGAAGTCCGTGTCCACGACGGCGGCGTCGCCGGTCAGCTCGTCGATCTCGGCCTTGCGCTCGTTGAACCGCTGGCCGTTGAACACGACGTCCGGCTCAGCCGTGACGAACAGCTCCATGTCCGGCTCCCGGTGATTGCCGATGTCGGCGACCGAGTCGTCCTGGAGGTAGGAGGGCCCGCCCTCGCCCTTGTACATGATCTGCTTCGGCGCGGCCGACAGCTCGACTCCCCAGTCGTCCAGGGTGCGGAAGGTGCGGTTGTCCGTGGCGATGACGGAGTCGACCTCCTCCGGCAGGGTGACCTCGGCGCCGGACATGTCGGTGACGGTGACCCCGGTCGCGATGCCGCCCGAGGCGGCCGAGGAGCCGCCGGCGGCGCTCGCGGAGGCCGAGGACTCGCCGGAGGCGCTCGCGGAGGCCGAGGACTCGCCGGAGGCGCTCGCGGAGGACGAGCCCGTGGCCGCGCCGCCGGCGGAGCAGCCGACGAGGGCGAGGGCCGCCACCGAGGTCAGGGCGAGACGGGCGAGGCGGGGGGCGCGGGCGGAACTCGGCATGGTTCTCCTTCTGGGCGGCGGGGCTGCCCCGGGATGAGCAGTCGGGGTGGTGGGCGCGCTCCCGTGGAGGTGAGCCTTGCCTCAGTCGAATACCGTACACGAGGGTGCCGTAATCCCCCAACGGGGGTTCGACGGCTCCCGCCGCCCGGGGCCCGCGGCCTCGAGCCCCGTCAGTCCAACGGCGTCACCTCGAGGGCGAACCGCGACCGACCCACGCGCGCCAGCACGAGGGTGGCGTGCCGTCCGGCCCCGCCACGCCGGCCCGGCTTCGCCCCGCCGAGGACGGCGCGACGCACCTCCTCGGGCGTCTCGCGGATGCCCCGCTTCTTCACGTCCAGCCGGCCCACCCCGGTCTCCTTCGCCCAGCGCCGCAGGGAGGCCAGGTGGAAGCCGTGCACCGCCTCGATCCGATGGGCGCGGGCCAGGCCGTCCCGCACCGGCTCGGGCGCGACGAGGTAGGCCAGGTGGGGGTCCAGCTGCCGCGTCGGCACGGGCCAGGACGCGGCCAGGTCCGTCACGAGTCCGGCCCGGATGACGGCGCCGTCCGGCTCGTGCAGGACCGCGCCGACGAGCCCTGCCATGCCCTCCTCCCCCACGGCCTCGACCTCGGGCGAGTCGCCGAAGTCCGCGCCGGAGACGAGCTGCGCCGTCGTCGTCTCCCCACCCCGGACGGTCATGACGCGCGCCGCCCGCCGCACCCCGGGGCGGGCCGCCGCGTTGAACCACAGGGCGGCCTCCACGACGTCGCCGTCGACGCTCACCCACTCGGCCTCGGCGCCCTCCGGCACGGCCTCGTGCGGAAGCCCCGGGCCGAGCTTGACCCCGACCGGCACGCCCGTCGCGGCAATGTCCGTCACGACGCTCAGGGGCGGGGAGAACGCCTCGGGGTCGAACACGCGCGCGGACCCGCCCCCGCCGACCTGACGGCGGGCGGGGTCCAGCCACACCGCGTCCGCCTCGGCGGGCACGTGGGCGCGGGCCCAGGCCACGGCGTCGCCGTGCACCACACGCGCACCGCGGTGGCCGGCGAGGTTCACCTCGGCGGCCGCGGCGACGACGGCGTCCCGCTCCACCGCCACGACGTCCAGGCCCCGGTCGGCGAAGGCGCGCGCGTCCAGGCCGAGACCGCAGCCGAGGTCGGCGACGCGCCGGGCCCCCGCGGCCGCCAGCCGGTCCGCATGCAGGCCCGCGACCAGCGGGCGGGTGGCCTGCTCCAGGCCGTCGCGCGTGAACAGCATCCGGCGCGCCTCCGGCCCGAGGCGGGCCTCCGCCCGGGACCGCAGCGCGGCCTGGGTCAGCGCGGCGGCCACGCGCTCGGGCGGGTGCCCCGCGGCGCGCAGGCGGGAGGAGACCGCGAGCGCGTCGGCCTCGCGGTACCCGGCGAGGGAGTCGAGCAGTGCGCGGCCCTCCGGCTCGAGGACGGGGGCCAGGGCGGTGTCGTCCGCCTCCGAGGCAGCGGCCGTGGGGCGCGGCGAGCGGGAGGCGGGGCGGGGACGGGCCATGCCCCACACCCTAGGTCCGGAGCGTGGACACCGGGCACAGACCGGGCCGGGGCTTCTAGGATGGGCGGCATGACTCTGCCCTTCGCCGACTCCGCGCAGTCCACTCTCGGAATCGAGTGGGAGCTCGCGCTCGTGGATGCCGTGTCCGGCGAGCTGCGCTCCGAGGCCCCGGACCTGCTGCGCACCCTGCATGCGACCGAGGGCCTCGCCGAGGACGACGTGAACCCGCACATGACCAGCGAGCTGCTGCAGAACACGGTGGAGCTCGTCACGGGCGTGCACGAGCGCGTGGACGCCGCGACGGCGGACCTCGGCCGGATCGCCGCGCGCGTGGCGGACGCCGCGGCTGCGCGGGGCATCTCCCTGTTCTGCCAGGGCACGCACCCGTTCGCGGACGCGATCGCGCAGCCCTCGACGCCCAGTGAGCGCTACGACCGCATGCTGGATCTCACCCAGTACTGGGGTCGGCAGCTGCTGATCTTCGGCGTGCACGTGCACGTGGGCCTGGACGACGTCTCCAAGGCCATGCCGGTGGTGAACGGCCTGGTCAACCGCGTGCCGCACCTGCTCGCACTCTCGGCCTCGTCCCCCTTCTGGGCGGGCACGGACACGGGCTACCAGTCCCAGCGCACCCTCCTGTTCCAGCAGCTGCCCACGGCCGGCCTGCCGTTCCAGTTCCAGGAGTGGGAGGGCTTCGAGCGCTGCGTGGCCCAGATGGAGCAGGTGGGCATGATCGCGGACGTCACCGAGTGCCGCTGGGACGTGCGGGCCGTGCCCCGCCTGGGCACGGTGGAGATGCGCGCGTGCGACGGCCTGGCCACGCTCGAGGAGATCGCCGCCGTGACCGCCTACACGCAGTGCCTCGTGGATGACCTGTCCGCGAGCCTGGAGCGCGGTGAGACGGTCGAGGTCCTGCCGCCGTGGCACGTGCAGGAGAACAAGTGGCGCGCCGCCCGGTACGGCATGGACGCCACCGTGATCGTGGACGCCCGGGGCACCCAGGTCCCGCTGGCGGAGCACCTGCCGGCGGAGATCGAGCGACTGACCCCGGTCGCCGAGCGGCTGGGCTGCGCGGCGGAGCTCGCCGGCGTCCAGGCGATGATCGACGACGGTGGCGCCGCGCGTCAGCGTCGCGTGGAGGCACAGGCCCTGGCCGGCCCGCCGGCCGCGGGTGAGGACACGGATGACGCGGTGGCCCCGTTGCGCGCGGTCGTGCTGGACGCCGCCGCCCGCACCCGCGCGTCGCTGGACGGCCGCACCGGCTGAGCGGCCGCTCCCCCGGCGAGGTGGCGGCCCTGCCGCGTCTCCATGCTTCCCCCGGCCCGTCCGGCGCGTCTACGGTCGCACCATGCGAGCACTCACATGGCAGGGAAAGCGCAACGTCGCCGTCGAGGACGTCCCGGATCCGCGGATCCAGGAGCCGACGGACGCGATCATCGAGGTCACGTCGACCGGCATCTGCGGGTCGGACCTGCATCTGTACGAGGTCCTGGGGCCGTTCATGGACGCGGGGGACGTGATCGGTCACGAGCCGATGGGCATCGTCCGCGAGGTCGGGTCCGAGGTCACCCACATCCGGCCCGGTGACCGGGTGGTCGTGCCCTTCACCATCTCCTGCGGCCGGTGCTGGATGTGTCAGCGCGGGCTGCAGTCGCAGTGCGAGACCACCCAGGTGCGGGAGCAGGGCTCCGGCGCCGCGCTCTTCGGCTACTCCCGGCTCTACGGTTCCGTCCCCGGCGGACAGGCCGAGCTGCTGCGCGTGCCCCACGCGGACTACGGCCCCGTGAAGGTGCCGCACACCGGCCCGGATGAGCAGTGGCTGTTCCTCTCGGACGTCGTCCCCACCGCCTGGCAGGGGGTCCAGTACGCGAACGTCCCCGACGGCGGCACGCTCGCGGTGCTCGGCCTCGGCCCCATCGGCCAGCTGGCGGCACGCATCGGCGTGCACCTGGGGTACCGGGTGATCGGCGTCGACCCGGTCCCCGAGCGCCGCGCGATGGCGGCCCGGCACGGCATCGAGGTCCTGGACGCCGACGGTGGCGAGGCCGAGGTGCTCCGCGAGCGCACCGGCGGCCGCGGCCCCGACGGGGTCGTGGACGCGGTCGGCATGGAGGCGCACGCCTCCCCGGCGGGGCATGCGGCCCACACCGCCGTGGGCCTGCTGCCCGACGCGCTCGGCCGGGCGGCCATGAAGACCGCCGGCGTCGACCGCCTGAGCGCCCTCCACACCGCGATCGACGCGGTCCGGCGCGGCGGCACGGTGTCGCTCTCCGGGGTCTACGGCGGCATGAAGGACCCGATGCCGATGCTCACCCTGTTCGACAAGCAGGTCACCCTGACGATGGGCCAGTGCAACGTCCGTCGCTGGGTGGACGACCTGCTGCCCCTGCTCGACGACCCGTCCGATCCCCTCGGCGTGCTCGACCTGGCCACGCACACCGCCCCGCTCGAGGACGCGCCCGCCCTCTATGAGACGTTCCAGAAGAAGGAGGACGGCTGCATCAAGGTGGTCCTGAAGCCGTGAGGATCGTCGTCCTGGGCGCGACGGGCAACGTCGGCACCGCTGTCCTGCACCGCCTCCAGGCCGCGGCCGAGGTGAGCTCGATCGTGGGCGTGAGCCGGCGCGGCCCGGACCGGGCCGGAGCGCCCTACGACGGCGTCGAGTGGCACCGCCTGGACGTGGCGGAGCCCACGGCGGCGGGGCGGCTGCGCGAGATCGTGGCCGGCGCCGACGCCGTTGTCGACCTGGTGTGGGTGATCCGCCCCAACCGCGACCGCGACCACCTGCGCGCCGTCAACGTGGCCGGCAACGAGCGGGTGTTCCGGGCCGTGGCCGAGGCGGGCGTGCCCCACCTGGTCTACGCGTCCTCGGTGGGCGCGTACGGGCCCGGGCCGAAGGGCCGCGCCGTGCCCGAGTCCCATCCCACCACCGGGGTCCCCACCTCGCACTACGCCGCGCAGAAGGCCGAGGTCGAGTCGATCCTCGACCGCGTGCAGGCCGAGCACCCTGAGCTGCTCGTGACCCGGCTGCGCCCCGGGCTGATCTTCCAGTCCGCCGCCGGGCCCGAGATCAAGGACTACTTCCTGGGCGACCTCGTCCCCGCCCGGCTGGTCGCCCGCCTGCGCACTCCGGTGCTTCCGTTCCCGCGGGGCCTGCGATTCCAGGCGCTCACGGCCCAGGACGTGGCGGACGCGTACTGGCGCGTGATCGTCCACCGGGCAGGCGGCGCCTTCAATGTGGCCGCCGACCCCGTGCTGGACGCGCACACCATGGGCACCGTCCTCGGGGCGCGCCGCATCCTGGAGCTGCCCGTGGGCCTGTTCCGCGCGGCCGCGGCGCTGAGCTACCGGGCACGGCTGCAGCCCACCGACCCGGGGTGGGTGGACATGGCCGCAGCGGTGCCCATCATGGACACCACGGCCCTGCGCGCCGCGACCGGTTGGTCCGAGACCACCGACGCCCGGGAGGCGGTCCGCCTCGTGCTCGACCATCTCGACGGCGCCGAAGGCCTCGGCAACGCCGGGCACCGCTCGCACTCGCCCACGGAATGAGGACGATGACCATCACCCGCCGGGCCGCCCTGGCGGGCCTGCTCGGGGGCGCCGCCCTCGGGTTCACCGCCTGCACCTCCTCCGGCTACCCCGCCGACCCGGACGGCACCCTGGACCGCGTCACGGGCGGGGTGCTGCGCGCCGGCGTCGTGCACCACCCGCCCCACGTGGACGCCTCGGGCGCCGAGCCCGTCGGCCCCGAGCCCGACCTGATCCGCGGCTTCGCGGCGGCGCACGACGCACGCGTCGAGTGGACCGTGGCCGGGGAGGAGGCGCTCATGACCGCGCTGGAGAAGGGTGACATGGACCTGGTGGCCGGTGGCCTGACCTCGGCGTCCCCGTGGACGTCGCACGCGAGCATCACCCGCGACTACGCCGAGGCGGAGGGCCCGGACGGCGAGCCGGTGAAGCTCGTGATGGCCGTGCCCCTGGGTGAGAATCAGATGCTCACGGCACTCGAGGCGTACTTCGACCAGCGCGCAGCGGAGGAGGCCCGATGACGCGGCAGGACACCCGGGAGACGGGGCCGAGCGGGCGCCGGTTCGGCGCCACGGAGCTGCCCCCGGAGATCGAGCGCGTGGTCCAGCAGGCCAAGCGGCTCGAATGGGTGACGCTGGGGGTGATCGTGGTCACGATCGTCCTCGTGGCGATCGTGATGGGCTCCTCGCAGGCCATGCGGGCCGCGTGGATCGAGGACCTGCTGTCCCTGATCCCGCCGATCGCGTTCCTCATCGCCCTGCGCGTGGCCCGCATGGCCCCGACGCGGGCCCGGCCCTACGGCTCTCACCGGTCCGTCGGGGTGGGACACCTCGTGGCCGCCGTCGCCCTGTCCGTGATGGGCGTGGTCCTCGTCGGCGACTCCCTCCTGGGCCTGGTGACGGCGGAGCACCCACCCATCGGCACGTTCGACCTGTTCGGGCACACCGTGTGGCAGGGCTGGTTCATGATGGCCGTGATGGCCCTGTCCGTGCCCGGGCCCATGATCCTCGGCCACAAGAAGCTCACGCTGGCCGAGCAGCTCCACGACCGCGTGCTGTACGCGGACGCGGACATGAACAAGGCGGACTGGCAGACGGGCGTGGCCACCATCGTCGGCGTGGCCGGCATCGGCCTGGGCTGGTGGTGGGCGGACTCCGCTGCGGCGATCTTCGTGGGAGTGAGCATCGTGCTGGACGGCTGGAAGAACCTCAAGGAGGCCGTCACGAACCTGGCGGACCGCCGCGCCACCACGATCGACGGCGCCCGGCCGCACCCGCTCATCGACCGTGCCGAGCGGGTCGCCTGGGCGGAGCCGTGGGTGCGCCATGCGGGCGCCCGCGTCCGAGACGAGGGCCACGTGTTCCACGTCGAGATGTTCGTGGTGCCGCACGAGGGGGCGGACGTGACGGTGGCCCGCTGCTGCGCGCTGCGGGACGCGATCGCCGCCCTGGACTGGAAGCTGCAGGACGTCGTCGTCGCCCCGGTGGACGAGCTGCCCGCCGAGGTGCACGGCGGTCGGTCCGGGGAGCATCAGACGGGCGAGGAGTAGCCCGGGCCTCAGCCGGCCAGGAACCGGCCCTCGAGGGTGGCGGAGGTGATGCGCTGGACCTCGCGCTGCTGGTCGGCGGCCCTCTGACGCAGTGCCTGCATCTCGGCGGCGTCGACCGCCGGCAGGTGCGGCGCGAGCTGTTCGAGGACGTGCCACATCGCGGACTTGGCCTGGAGCATGCCCTGCAGCAGGTCCAGTTCGATCTGCGTCCAGCCGGAGCCGCGCGTGCGCAGCGCGTTCACGGGGTTGAGGCGTCCGCCGACCTCGGCCGCCGCGCCGGCGGCCCGGTCCACCAGCGGGGTGCGGAGACCCAGTTCGCCGATGAGCGCCTCCAGGCGGTCCTGGTCGTCCTGGACGGCGTCGCCGAGGCGGCGCAGCGCGGCCTCCTGCGGGGTGCCGGCCCAGGTCTGCTCGGCGGCGCGGAACGCCTTCACGCCCGAGCGGGAGCCGAGCAGGTGCTGATTGAGGAAGTCCTCCAGCATCTGCTCGTCCACGGCGGCGGAGGTGGACTCGGGGCGGGGGTGCTCATGGCCGGTCATGGGCCCTATCTACGGAACGTGTGGGCGTGGCGGCAAGGGGCCGGGCGCGCTCAGACGCTGACGACCTCGACCGGCTGTCCCGGGTCCGCGCCGAACCACGCGTCGGAGGGGGCGACGCCGTCGCGCACCAGGCGTGCGCCGAGCGCGGCGACCATCGCCCCGTTGTCGGTGCACAGGTTCACGGGCGGGACGGTCAGCTCGATGCCGGCGGAGCGGCACCGGTCGGCGAGCAGGGCGCGCAGGCGCGAGTTCGCCGCGACGCCGCCGCCGAGCATCAGGTGGGTGAGCCCGTGCTCGCGGCAGGCGCGGACGGCCTTGGCGGTGATCACGTCCGCGACGGCCTCCTGGAAGGAGGCGGCGATGTCCGCGCGCGGCACCTCGAGGCCGCGGGCCTCGAACTGCTCCACGGCGCGGGAGACGGCGGTCTTCAGCCCGGAGAAGGACCAGTCGTGCCGGTGCGGGCCGGGCTCCTCGGCGCTGCCGACGAACTTGCCCGCGGTGAGCCCCCGCGGGAAGCGGAAGGCCGTCGGGTCGCCCTCGGCGGCGAGCCGGTCGATCACGGGGCCCCCGGGGTAGCCCGCCCCGATGAGCCGGGCGACCTTGTCGTACGCCTCGCCGGCCGCGTCGTCGATGGTCGAGCCCAGCAGCTCGACCTCGGAGCTGATCCGGCCCACGCGCAGGATCTCGGTGTGCCCGCCGGAGACGAGCAGCGCGCCCAGGTCCGCGGGCAGGTCGTCCCACTGCGCGGGCCGCACGCCGTCCAGCATGCCGACGCCCACGTGCGCCACGAGGTGGTTGATGCCGTAGAGGGGCGTGCCGAGGGCCGTGGCCAGCGCCTTCGCCCCCGCGACCCCCACCATGAGCGCGCCCGCCAGACCCGGGCCGGAGGTGACGGCGATCGCGTCGAGGTCCGCGAGGGTGACGTCGGCGGTGTCCAGCGCGCGGCGGATCGTGGGCACGAGGGCCTCGAGGTGGGCGCGGGCGGCGATCTCCGGGATCACGCCGCCGAAGCGCACGTGCTCCTCCACGGAGGAGGCGACCTCGTGGGCCAGCAGGGCGGTGCCGCGGACGACGCCGACGCCGGTCTCGTCGCAGGAGGACTCGATGCCGAGCACGAGGGGGGCTGCGGTGGCGGTGGGCATGGGCTCCAGTCTAGTGAGCGGCCCGGTCACAGGGCCTTGCGCATGATCACGGCGTCCTCGCCGCCCGGGTAGTAGCGGCGGCGCACATGCAGCTCCTCGAATCCGTGGCGCGCGTAGAGTCGCCGGGCGGCGGCGTTGGAGGCCCGGACCTCGAGCATGAGCGAGCTCGCACCGCGCGCCGCGGCCTCCGCGGCCATCCAGCGCAGCTGGGCCGCCCCGATCCCCCGCCCCTGCGCCGCCGCGACCGTGCCCACGGTCTGCACGTCGGCGACGTCGCCGACCACCATGATCCCGCCGTAGCCGACGATCTCGCCGGGGGCGGGGCCGTCGTCGTCCGCGGAGCCGGGCGCGGGCACGTCGCGGACGACCACGCGGTAGTCCCGGGTGGGCGGGCGGCCGTGCGCGTCCCGTCCGCCGGCGGGGCCGGTCTGGGCGAGCTCCTCCTCGTAGAAGTGCGCGGGCCAGGCGTCGAGCGGGAAGAGGGTGGCCTCGTGGGCGAGCACCTCGGGGATGTCCCACACGGTCATGGGGCGCAGCAGGTATCCGGGCGGCAGCCCGTGCTCGTCCTCGGCGGGGCGCCCGTCGTCGGTCGGGGCCGGCTCGGCCGGGCTCACGCGCCTGCCCGCTTGCGGGGGCCGGGGACCTTGGCGTCGGACTCGCGCAGGTAGAGCGGCTCGGCGGGCACGAGGCCGCGGCCGCGCCGCAGGGCGAGCTCGGCCACCTGCCCCACCCCGACGGCGGACGGCGTGGCCGTCTCCCAGTCCGGCACCGCGCGCAGCGCCTCGGGGTAGAGCCCGGCCCCCGCGCCGTAGACGGGCAGCGGGGTGACCTCGTCCGCCGGCGAGACGAAGGGGCCGTGCAGCAGCGTCGGCTGCCCGCCGACCTGCGCGTAGTGGGCCCAGTAGACCTCGCGGCGGCGGGCGTCCGTGGCGACCACGAACTCCTCGATCCCGTGGCGGAAGGCGTCGACGCCGGCCGCGTGGGCGAGCGCGTCGAGGCTGCGGACCCCGTGCACGGGCACGTCCCACGCCAGGCCGAGGGCGGCCGCGGTCGCCAGACCCGCGCGCAGCCCCGTGAAGGGTCCGGGGCCGACGCCGACCGCGAGCGCGTCCAGCGCGGTGCCGGTGACGCCGGCCTCGCCGAGCACGGTCTGCACCGCGGGGGCGAGCACCTCGGCGTGGGCGTGGGTGTCGTCCGTGGCCCAGTGCGCGAGCTCCTCACCGTCCCGCAGGACGGCGACGGAGGCGGCGGCGGAGGAGTCGATCGCGAGGAGCAGGGCCATGGCCGCCAGTCTACGGAAGCACGACGCCGACCCAGCGCGGGCCGCGGCCGGTCACGACGGCCGAACGCAGCTCCTCGGCCTGGCCCCCGTCCTCGTCGGAGAAGTCGGTGACGATGCCGTCCTCGCCCTCCCCCGCCGGGGCCGCGGGGGCGTCCTCACCCCCGCGGGCCCGGACGATCTCGATGTCCAGCCACGAGGCGTCCGGGTCCTCGGGGAACCCGGCGAGGGACTCGGCCATGCCCCGGCCCCACTCGACGACGGTCACGGAGCGGTCCACGCTCGCGTCGAGGTCGAGGTCCGTGAGCTCCCCCGCCGAGCGCAGCCGGTACGCGTCCACGTGCACGAGGTCCGGGGTGCCCGCCGGGGCGTCGGCCGGGGCGGGGTGGACGCGGGAGAGGACGAACGTCGGCGAGACCACGCCGGAGGCCACGCCGAATCCGCTGGCCAGCCCCTGGGTGAAGGTCGTCTTGCCCGCGCCGAGGTCGCCCGTGAGGATCAGCACGTCGCCGGCGCGGAGCACCCCGGCGAGGGCGCGGCCGAACGCCCGGGTGCCGTCGGCGCCCTCGAGCGGGACCGTCGCCGTCAGCACGGGCTCGGGCAGGGTCGCGCCGGGGGCGGGGATCGCGTGGTCGCTCATGGGCGGGCCTCCTGGGTCGGCGTGGGGTCCACGTGCTGCCGGTCCACGCGGCCTCCGATGCGGGTCACCAGCTCGTAGTTGATCGTCCCGGCGGCCGCGGCCCACTCCTCCACCGGAATGCCGGAGGCCGGTCCGAACAGCTCGACGGCGTCGCCGGGCGCGTCCGCGGCGTCCGGGCCGAGGTCCACCACGAACTGGTCCATCGCGATGCGGCCCACCACGGGGACGGTCCGGCCGCCGACGTGGACGCGCGTGCCCTCGACGACGCGCGGGACGCCGTCGGCGTAGCCGAGGGGCACGAGCCCGAGGGTGGTGGGCTCCGCCGTAACGTGGCGGAACCCGTAGGACACGCCCTGCCCGGCGGGGACGGCCTTGACGTTGGCCAGGACGGTGACGAAGGACATGGCCGGGCGCAGTCCGAACTCGGCCGCGGTGACGTCCGCGAACGGGGAGAGCCCGTACAGGCCCAGGCCGACGCGCACCATGTCCAGGTGCGTGTCCGGCCGGGCGAGGGCGGCGGGCGTGTTGGCCAGGTGGCGCAGCAGCGGGTGGCCGAGCGTCTCGGCGGCCTCGGCGGCCATCCGTTCGAACCGCAGCAGCTGCGCCGTGGTCTCGGCGGCCCGGTCCGGCTCGTCCGCCACGCCGAGGTGGGAGAACACGCCCTCCACCCGCACGAGGCCCGCGGCCTCGAGCTCGGCGGCGCGCGCGACGAGCGCGGGCCACCGCTCGGGCGTGCAGCCGTGGCGGCCCAGGCCGGTGTCCGCCTTCAGATGCAGGACCGCGCGGGCCTCGGGTCCGGCCCCGCCACGGGCCCGCAGCCCGCGGACGGCGTCGGCGACGGCGTCGAGGTCCCAGCCCGAGACGCCGAGGGTCACCTCCGCCTCCACCGCGGCGGCGAAGTCCGTGGCCCCGGTGTGCAGCCACGCGAGCACGGGCAGGGGCACCCCCGCCGCGCGCAGGGCCAGGGCCTCGCGCACGTGGGCCACCCCGAGCCGGTCCGCGCCGGCGGCCGCGGCGGCGCGGGCGACGGCCACCGCGCCGTGGCCGTAGGCGTCGGCCTTGACGACGGCGGTCAGCAGCGGCCGGCTGCCGTCGGGGCGCCGGATCCGCTCCCGCAGCACGCCCACGTTGTGCCGGACGGCCGCCAGGTCGATGCGTGCGGCGCGCTCGGTGTCCGCCGGGTTGACGTCGGCGCGGCTCATCGGACGGCCTCCGGCTCGGCGTCGTCCGGCCACCACAGGTGCGCGACGCGCGCGCCCAGCGCGGTCGGCAGCGTGGCCGTGGTGATCCGCCCGGCGCGGGCCTGGTCGGCCCCGGCCCGGGCGTGCAGCCAGGCGGCGGCGGCCGCGAGCCGGGCCGTGGGCGCCGGGCCGGGATCCTCCCCGGCCCGGCGCGCCCGCGAGCGCCGCGCCACGTCCGCGGCCAGGACGGCACCGATCGCCCCGGAGAGCACGTCGCCGGTGCCGCCCATCGCGAGGTCGGGCCCGCCGCCGGTCACGACCCACGCCTCGCCGTCCGGGGCGACCACGAGGGTGCGCGGGCCCTTGAACAGGACCGTGGCGCCGTGTTCGGACGTCCACGCCCGCAGCGCGGCGAGCGGGTCGGCGGCGTCGGCACCGTCCGCGGGGACGCGCTCGCGCAGGCGGGACCACTCCCCGGCGTGCGGCGTCAGGACCACGGGCGTGCCGGCCGCGCGCAGCGACCGCAGCTCGGCGGCGGTGACCAGGTCCAGGGCCGAGGCGTCGGCGACCAGGGCCGCCTCCGGCCGCTCCTCGAGCGCGGCGAGGACGCCGGCCCAGCGCCGCCGCGCGTCGTGCTCGGTGTCCAGGCCGGGGCCGGCCACCCAGGCGTCCGCGCGCGACGGCTCGGGCCCCTCCGCCGAGACCAGCGCCTCGGGGTGGGCGGCGAGCACCAGGTCCCGGGTGGTCTGCGGCCCGGCGTGGTGCACCATGCCCGCGCCCGTGTGCAGCGCGCCCGCGCTCGCGAGCACGGCGGCCCCCGGGTAGCGCTCCGATCCGGCGACGACGGCCACCACGCCGCGCGTGTACTTGTGGGCCTCGGCCGCGGGGGCCGGGTGGGCGGTCCGTGCGGCGGCCTCGTCCATCACGCCCAGCCGCGCGGCCGGCGACGTCGGCAGGTGCGGTCCCAGCCCGATGTCCGCCACGTGCACGGTGCCCGCGCGGCCTGCCCCCTCCCCGAGGACGAGGCCGGACTTGAGGGCGCCGAACGTCACGGTCGCGGCCGCGCGGAGGGCCTCCCCCCGCACCTCGCCGGTGTCCGCGTCGACGCCGGAGGGCACGTCGCACGCCAGCACGAGCGCATCCGCCGGCAACGCGCGCGCCGCGGCGGGCAGCGCATACTCTCCGCTGAAGCCCGTGCCGAGCACGCCGTCCACCACGAGCGCCGCCTCGAAGGGCACCGCATCGGCGCAGCGCCCCCCGACCGCCCGCAGCGCGGCCCAGCCCTCGGCGTGCCAGCGCGGGGCGCCGTCGTCGTCCCGGCGGACGGGCACGGCGACCGCGGCCACGCCGCGGCGCCGCAGGAACGCGAGCGCGAACAGCGCGTCCCCGCCGTTGTTGCCGGGGCCGACGAGGGCGGCCACGGTCGTCCCGGCCACCGGGCCACGTTCGCGCAGCAGGGCGGCGGCGTGCCCGGCCAGGGCCCAGGCGGCGGCGCGCATCAGCTCCGGGCCGCGGCCGGCCGCGAGCAGGGGCTCCTCGGCCGTGCGCACGGCCGAGCCGGTCACGGCGATGCGGGTCAGGTCATCGGCGGTCATGCGGACTCCTCCTCGGCCGCGCGGCGTTCGGCGACCACGTAGGCGGTGGCGACGTCCCCGTCATGGCTGAGGGAGAGGTGCCAGTGGGTGATGCCCAGGGCCTCGGCCTGGGCCTGCACGGTGCCGGTCAGGTGCACGGTGGGGCGGCCGTCGCCGTGGTCCGGGCGCGGGATCCAGCAGTGGTGCCACATCATCCCGGGCGGGGCGCCCATGGCCTTGGCGATCGCCTCCTTGGCGGCGAAGCGCGCGGCCAGCGAGCGCAGCGGCAGGTCCCGCTCATCCTCGGTGAACAGGCGTGCGCGCAGCGCCGGGGTGCGCTCGAGCTGCGCCCGGAACCGCGGGACGTCCACCACGTCCACCCCCACGCCGACGATCACACCGCCCCCGCCCGCCGGGCGCCCACGACGACGGCGCCGGCCTCGTCCCCGACGGGCTGCCCGCGCAGTCGCTTGGCCAGGTCGAGCGGCCACTGCAGCACGCCGGGCAGCTGCTGGTCGCAGCCCGGCGTGAGCATCGCCTTCCCGTAGGCCAGCACGCCGTAGACGCCGTGCTGCAGGCGGCCGAGCCGGTCGAAGCCGGCGTCGAACGCGTACAGGGACACACGGCCCTCCTCGGGGGTGAAGCACCGCTCCGCCAGCAGCCGCGCGCGCTCCACGTGCTGGTGGAAGGTGAGCACGCCCAGGTGGTGCAGGCCGAGCTCGCGCATGCGTTCGCCCGCGTGGATGACCTCGCCCTGGGTGGTCACCGGATCGGGCGCGAAGCACTCGACGGTGACGCCGGCCAGCCGCGGGTCGCGCTCCTCCGGGCCGCCGCACAGCTTCTCGTGCCCGTCCGGCCCCAGGTACGCGGAGACGAAGAGCCGGTCGGTGAGGCCGGACGCGGCGAGCTCGATCGCGGCGTCGTAGACGCGGGGCTGGCTGTAGAGGACGAGGAGGGCGTCCACACGCGGTGCGTCGTCCGGGTGCGGGTCCGTCACGGCGTGCGTGGCCCACCCCGCGCCGAAGGCCAGTGCCAGCGCCGCCAGGGTGGCCACGGTGGCGCAGAGGGCCCGCGCCCACCGCGGCAGGCTACGGCGGACGCGCCCCCGGTCGACCCGCTCGTTCATGCGCCCTCGGGCACCTGCCGCAGCACGACGGTGGAGCGGGCCGGGAGCTCAAGCACGTCCCCGGCACGCACGCGGGGGCGGGTGCCGTCCGGGGCGACGTGGGACGAGGTGTCCACGACGACCTCCCACTCCGCCGGGAACGTGGGCCCGGGCAGGGTGTACGGCACGGGCTCCCACCACGCGTTCATGAGGACGTAGAAGTCCCGGTAGGGCTCCTCCCCTTCCTCGTCCCCGCGGGTGAGCATGTGCCCGTTGAGGTAGAAGCCGATCGACCGGGCCTCGGCGCCCCAGTCGTCCTCCGTCTTGGCGGTCGCGTCCGGCTCGAGCCACACGATGTCCGGCAGGGGCGCCTCGACGTCGCGGGCCGCGGGGCGACCGTCGAAGTGGTGGCGACGGCGGAACACCGCGTGGTCACGGCGCAGCGCGATCAGGTCGCGGGTGAACGCCACGAGCGAGTCGTCCATGGCGGACCAGTCGATCCACGAGATCTCGTTGTCCTGGCAGTAGACGTTGTTGTTGCCGCCCTGGGTGCGGCCCAGCTCGTCGCCGTGGCTGATCATGGGCACGCCCTGGCTGATCAGCAGGGTGGCCAGGAAGTTGCGGCGCTGGCGGGCGCGGAGCGTCACGACCTCGGGGTCGTCGGTCTCCCCCTCCACGCCGCAGTTCCACGAGCGGTTGTGCGCCTCGCCGTCGTTGTTGTCCTCGCCGTTGGCCTCGTTGTGCTTCTCGTTGTAGGAGACGAGGTCGCGCAGCGTGAAGCCGTCGTGGGCCGTGACGAAGTTCACGGACGCACCGGGGCCGCGCCCGTCCCCCTCATACAGGTCGGCCGAGCCGGTCAGGCGGGTGGCGAACTCGCCGAGGGTGCCGGGCTCGCCGCGCCAGAAGTCGCGTACCGCGTCCCGGTACATGCCGTTCCACTCGGACCAGAGGCCGGGGAAGTTGCCCACCTGGTAGCCGCCCCAGCCCACGTCCCACGGCTCGGCGATGAGCTTGACGGTGCGCAGCACCGGGTCCTGGCGGACCACGTCGAAGAACCCGGAGAACATGTCCGGGCCCTGCTCCCCCTCCACCCGGGTGAGGGTGGTGGCCAGGTCGAACCGGAAGCCGTCCACGTGCATCTCGGTGACCCAGTAGCGCAGGGAGTCCATGACCAGCTGGAGGGCCTTGGGGCTGGAGAGGTCCACCGAGTTCCCGGTGCCCGTGTAGTCCATGTAGTGCCGCTCGTCACCCTCGACGAGGTGGTAGTAGCCGGCGTTGTCCAGCCCGCGCAGGCTGAGCATGGGGCCCTTGTCGTTGCCCTCGGCCGTGTGGTTGTAGACCACGTCGAGGATCACCTCGAGACCGGCGGCATGCAGGTCCTTCACCATCTGCTTGAACTCGCGGACCTGGCCGCCCACCTCCGAGGAGGAGGCGTAGGCGGCGTGCGGGGCGAAGAAGCCGAGCGTGTTGTAGCCCCAGTAGTTGCTCAGCCCCTTCTCCTGCAGGGTGGCGTCGTTGACGAACTGGTGCACGGGCATCAGCTCGACGGCGGTCACCCCGAGCTCGGTCAGGTGGCGGACCACCTCCGGGTGGGCCATGCCCGCGTAGGTGCCGCGCAGCTCCTCCGGGACGGCGGGGTGCAGCTTGGTCATGCCCTTGACGTGGGTCTCGTAGATCACCGTGTCCGTGAGCTCGACGGCGGGTGGGGCGTCATCGCCCCAGTCGAAGTCCTCGGCGACGACGACGCCGAGCATGCTCGTGCCCAGGTTGTCCGAGGTGTCGATGCGGTCCGGCTCGTCGAAGTCGTACGAGTGGTGCTGCTGGCCCCACTCGTAGTCGCCGGTGAACGCCCGCGCGTACGGGTCCACGAGGATCTTGGCCGGGTTGTGCCACAGGCCGCGGGCGGGGTCCCAGGGGCCGTGCACGCGGTAGCCGTAGCGCTGCCCGTGGCCGATGCCCGCCACGTGGGCGTGCCACGTGGTGCCGTGCCGCTCCTCGAGAGGGATGCGCGTCTCCGTGCCGTCGTCGGCGACGAGGCACAGCTCGACCGCCTCCACCTCGCGGGAGACCGCGAGGGCGAAGTTGGTGCCGGTTTCGTCCACGGTGGCCCCGAGGGGGTACGGCTGGCCGATCTCCACTGTGTGCATGACTCTCCGGGGTCTCGTCGTGCGGCCCGCCGGGTGCGGCGGGCCTCCTCGGGGAGTCTACTGGGGCGGGAGGACACCGTCCCGGACGCGTCGCGGGCCCGGCCGCTGTGTGGCGGCCGGGCCCGGCAGGAGAGGTCTCGGTGGCCTCAGCGGCGGATCACTCCACCGTGACGGACTTGGCGAGGTTGCGCGGCTGGTCCACGTCGTAGCCCTTCGCCGTGGCGAGCTCGAGGGCGAAGATCTGCAGCGGGACCGTGGTCAGCAGCGGCATGAGCATCGGCTGGGTCTCGGGGACCTCGAAGACGACCTCGGCCTGGCCGCGCACGGCCGCGTCGCCGCGCTCGGCGACGGCGAAGGTGCGGGCGCCGCGGGCGCGGACCTCCTGGATGTTCGAGACCACCTTGGCGTGCAGCGAGTGACGGTCCAGGGGCGAGGGCATGACCACGAAGACCGGCTGGCCGTCGTCGATCAGGGCGATCGGGCCGTGCTTGAGCTCGCCCGCGGCGAAGCCCTCGGCGTGGATGTAGGCGAGCTCCTTGAGCTTGAGCGCGCCCTCCATGGCCACCGGGTAGCCGACGTTGCGGCCGAGGAACAGGACGGAGGTGGCGTCGGCCATGGAGCGGGCGAGCTCCTTGACCTGGTCCTTGGCGGCGAGGATCTCCTCGATCTTGCCGGGGATCGCCCCGAGGTCCGCCAGGATGTCCTTGATCTGGCCGCTGAACAGCTTCTTGTTCAGCTGGGCCAGGTACAGGCCCAGCAGGTAGGCGGCGGTGATCTGCGCCAGGAACGCCTTGGTGGAGGCGACGGCGATCTCGGGGCCGGCGTGCGTGTAGAGCACGGCGTCCGACTCGCGCGGGATCGTGGAGCCGTTGGTGTTGCAGATGGACACGGTGCGGGCGCCCTGCTCCTTGGCGTAGCGGACCGCCATGAGGGTGTCCATGGTCTCGCCGGACTGGGAGATGGACACCACGAGGGTGTGCGGGTCGATGATCGGGTCGCGGTAGCGGAACTCGTGGGAGAGCTCCACCTCCACGGGGATCCGGCACCAGTGCTCGATGGCGTACTTGGCCACCGTGCCCGCATAGGCGGACGTGCCGCACGCCAGGACGATGATCTTGTCGACGGCCTTGAGCTCCTCGGGGTCGATCCGCAGCTCGTCCAGCATCAGGGCGCCGGCGGCGTCCGTGCGGCCCAGCAGGGTGTCCTGCACGGCCTGGGGCTGGTCGTGGATCTCCTTCTCCATGAAGGTCTCGAAGCCGCCCTTCTCCGCGGCCGAGGCGTCCCAGTCCACGGTGAAGCGCTTGCCGTCGGCGGGGCCGCCCCGGAAGTCCGAGATCTCGACGGCGTCGGCCGTGATCGTCACGACCTGGTCCTGCTCGAGCTCGATGGCCTCGCGGGTGAAGTCGATGAAGCCGGAGACGTCCGAGCCGAGGAAGTTCTCCCCCTCGCCCAGGCCGACGACGAGCGGCGAGTTGCGGCGCGAGGCCACCACGCGGTCCGGGTGGTCCACGTGCACGGCCAGCAGGGTGAAGGCACCCTCGAGGCGCTGGGAGGCCAGCTGCATGGCGCGGGTCAGGTCCTGGCCGGCCGCGTGCCGGTAGACGTCGGCGAGGAGGTGGGCGGCCACCTCGGTGTCCGTCTCGGAGAGGAACTCGACCCCCTTCGCGAGCAGCTCCTCGCGCAGCTCGGCGTAGTTCTCGATGATGCCGTTGTGGATGAGCGCCAGCCGGCCCTCGTCCGCCACATGCGGGTGGGCGTTGCGGTCGGTGGGGCCGCCGTGGGTGGCCCACCGGGTGTGGCCGATGCCGACGAGGCCGGTGGGGATGGGGTGCTCGGCGAGCTCCTCGGCGAGGTTGGCGAGCTTGCCCGCCTTCTTCCGGTGGTACAGCTGACCGCCGTCCACCACGGCCACACCGGCGGAGTCGTATCCGCGGTATTCGAGACGACGCAGGCCCTCCATCAGGACGTCGAGAGCGCCGTGCTCACGATCCGACTGGGGCTGGCCGATGTATCCGACGATTCCGCACATGCGCACGAGAATACCGGGCCGGACCCGTCTTCCGCGCACGGCGGGCCGGCTCACTCCGCCCGGGACGAGAACCCCGCGGGATTGGCCTCCTGCCAGGCCCAGAGGTCCCGCACCATCGCGGTCACATCGCGCCGGGCGTGCCAGCCCACCTCGGCGCCGATCGCGTCCACGGCCGCGCACGACTCGGCGATGTCCCCGGGCCGGCGCTCGACCACGCGGTAGGGGATGCGGCCGCCCGTGACCGCCTCGAAGGCGCGCACCATCTCGAACACGGTGACGCCCTCGCCCCGGCCGATGTTCCAGACCCGGGTCGTCGTACCGCCCCCGGTCGCCACCCGGGCCGCGAGCCATTCGAGCCCGGCCACGTGCGCCTCCGCGAGGTCCATCACGTGGATGAAGTCGCGCACGGCGCTGCCGTCGCGCGTGTCGAAGTCCGCGCCGAACACCCGCAGCTCGGGGTACGCGCCGGAGGCCACCCGCGCCACGAAGGGCATGAGGTTCGCCGGCACCCCGCTCGGGTCCTCGCCCAGCCGCCCGGAGGGATGCGCGCCGACCGGGTTGAAGTAGCGCAGCATCGCCAGCCCGCCGCCGTCGACCGTGGCGCAGACGTCGCGCAGCACCTGCTCCGCCATGAGCTTGGAGTGCCCGTAGGGCGAGACCGGGTCCGTGGCCGCGTCCTCGGCGACCGGCACCGGCGCGCGGTCGCCGTACACGGTCGCGGAGGAGGAGAACAGGACCGTGCGGACGCCGGCCGCGAGCGCGGCCTCGGCGACGGCGGCCGTGCCGCCCACGTTCACGTCGTAGTAGGCGGCGGGGCGGGTCATCGACTCGGTGGGCGACTTCAGCCCGGCGAAGTGCACGAGTGCGGCCGGGCCGAAGTCCGCGAGCGCCCCGCGGTAGTCCTCGGGGCGGCGGATGTCGGCCACGTGCAGGCGCAGCCGCGACCCGCCCAGACGCGTTCCGGCGAGCTCGGCGACGCGCTCCAGCGACGTCGTCGTCGCCGTGACCAGGCTGTCCAGGACGAGGACGTCGTGGCCCGCCTCGAGCAGCGTGAGCACGGTGTGGGATCCGAGGTATCCGGCACCGCCGGTCACGAGAACGCGCATGGGCCGATCCTATCCGGGCCCTGTGACGTCACGCGGGGGCCCGCTCCGGGCGGGCCGCGGCCATAATGGATCGGGTGACCTACACCCCCCCGACCTCCGAGCTGCCCCTCGTGGGCCCCGAGGAGCCCGCGGACGCCGTGCCCGACGGCCACCAGCGCTCCCCCTTCGTGGAGCTGGACCGCCAGACCTGGGCCCGTCTCGCCTCGGAGATGGCGCAGCCCTTCGACCAGGCGGACGTGGAGCGTCTGCGCGGCCTCGGCGAGCATCTGTCCCTGCGCGAGGTTGCCGAGGTCTACCTTCCGCTCTCGCGCCTGCTGAGCATCAACGTGGAGGCCTCCGCGGCCCTGCGCAGCGCGACCAACGCGTTCCTCGGCGAGCGGACGGGGCGCACCCCGTACGTGATCGGGGTGGCCGGGTCGGTCGCCGTCGGCAAGTCGACGACGGCGCGCGTGCTCCAGGAGATGCTGCGCCGCTGGCCGACCACACCGCGCGTCGAGCTGGTCACCACGGACGGCTTCCTGCACCCCAACGCGGTGCTGCACGAGCGCGGCATCATGTCCCGCAAGGGCTTCCCCGAGTCCTACGACCGCCGCGCGCTGCTGCGCTTCATGGCGGACGTCAAGTCCGGGGCGCAGGAGGTGCGCGCGCCCGTGTACTCGCACATCACCTACGACATCGTGCCGGGCGAGGAACAGGTGGTGCACCGTCCCGACGTGCTGATCGTGGAGGGACTCAACGTGCTGGCCCCGCCGCGCACCCGGGCCGACGGCACCGCCGGGCTCTCCGTCTCCGACTTCTTCGACTTCTCGGTGTACGTGGACGCGCGCGCGTCCTGGATCCGGTCCTGGTACATCGACCGGTTCATGGGTCTGCGCTCGGGGGCCTTCGCCGACCCGCGCAGCTACTTCCACCGGTACTCCTCCCTGTCGGACGCCGAGGCTCAGGCGACGGCCGAGTCCATCTGGGACTCCATCAACGGCCCGAACCTCGAGCAGAACGTGCGCCCGACCCGCGGGCGCGCCCGGCTGGTGCTCACGAAGAACGCGCACCACGAGGTGACCCGCGTGCTGCTGAGGAAGGTCTGACCCATGCGTCGCACCCTCCCTCTCGCCGCGCTGGCCGCGCTCGCGCTGCTCGCGGCCGGTTGCGGCACGCCCGCCGCGGGCCCGTCCTCGACGCCGACGACGCCGACGTCCGGCTCCGCGAGCGCGGCCGCGTCGTCCCGCGCCGCCTCGAGCACGGCGCCGTCGTCGGGCACGCACGCCGACCCGGCCACCCTCGACGTCGTCGTGAACAAGACCCGCCCCGTGGCCCCGCCCGACTGGGCGCCCTCGGATCTGGTGGCCGTGCCCGGCAGCGAGCTGCCCCTGCGGGCGGAGGCCGCGACGGCGGCCGCTGACCTGCTGGATGCCGCCGCGGCGGCGGGCCACCGCCTCACCACCCTGAGCGCCTACCGCTCGTACGACTACCAGGTCCGGACGTACGGCCACTGGGTCGACGAGCTGGGCCGCGCCGAGGCCGACCGCGTCTCCGCGCGTCCGGGGTACTCCGAGCACCAGACCGGCCTGGCCTGGGACGTGGGCGACGCCGCGACCCCCGCGTGTG
Source organism: Micrococcus sp. APC 4021 (assembly GCF_030407635.1). Lineage (NCBI taxonomy): Bacteria > Bacillati > Actinomycetota > Actinomycetes > Micrococcales > Micrococcaceae > Micrococcus > Micrococcus sp. APC 4021. The sequence goes on along the minus strand of NZ_JASDCZ010000003.1, from coordinate 2,544 downwards.
ACCTGGAAGCGTGCTTCGGCGACACCGCCGCGGGCCGTTGGGTGGCCGCGCACGCCGCCGAGTACGGGTTCGTCATCCGCTATCCCGCCGGGGCCGAGGACGTGACGGGCTTCGATCACGAGCCGTGGCACCTGCGCTACGTCGGGTCCGCGGAGGCGGCCCGGGTCGAGGCGGCCGGCGGCGTCCTCGAGACCGCGTGGGGTCTGCCGCCGGCGCCGGACTACGCGGACTGAGACGCACGACCCTGTACCGCGCCGCCTTCGTGACACGTAGGATTCTCCCCATGCTCCAGGGATTCAAAGACTTCATCATGAAGGGCAACGTCCTCGACCTTGCCGTCGCCGTCATCATCGGCGCCGCCTTCGGCAAGATCGTGAACGCGCTCGTCGAGGCGGTCCTCATGCCGCTCATCGCCGCCGCCGTGGGCTCGCCGAACTTCGACTCGTTCGCCGTGCTGACGGTCAACGGCAACGACGTGAAGTTCGGCGTGCTGCTCACCGCCATCGTCAACTTCCTGCTCATCGCCGCGGCCGTGTACTTCGCCATCGTGATGCCGATGAACAAGATGATCGAGGCCCGCAACCGCCGCCTCGGCATCGACCCCGCCGAGGAGGAGGTGGCCGCCGACGTCGCCGTGCTCACCGAGATCCGCGACCTGCTCGCCGAGCGCCGCGGCGGCCCCACCTCCGGGACCACCGCCCTCTGATCTCCCCCTGTCCGACGCCGAAGGGCCCGGGACGACTCACGCGAGTCGCCCCGGGCCCTTCCTTCATGCCCGCGGCGGCGCGGGGGCCGTGCCCTCAGGGACGCGACGTCGTCCGGTCCGCGCTGGACCCGGCGTCCGGGGCGACCTCCGAGTCCTGCCGGTCCGGATCCAGGCACGGCAACCACTCCACGGGGGCGCTCTGCCGCGCGCACACGGGCGCGTCCACGGCGAGGAACGCGGCCGACCACAGGACCGCCAGCCCCGCGAGCAGCCCCGCGAACAGGGTCCAGCGGCGGGGCCGGGGGGCCGCGTCCGACGTCATCGGTCCGGTCAGTCGTGCAGGCGCAGCTCGCGCTGCACGACGTCGGCCAGCACCTGGGCCTCCCGGCCGGCGGTCTCCTCGTCCGGGGCCTCGACCATGACGCGCACGACCGGTTCCGTGCCCGACGGGCGCAGCAGCACGCGGCCGGTCTCGCCGAGGCGGGCCTCCGCCTCGGCCACCGCCGCCTGGACGGCCTCGTCCTCGGCGGCGCGGGACTTGTCCACGCCGCGCACGTTCACGAGGACCTGGGGCAGCCGGTCCATCACCGCGGCCAGCTCGGAGAGCGGGGTGCCGGTCTCGGCGACGCGCGAGGCGAGCTGCAGGCCGGTGAGGACACCGTCACCGGTGGTGGCGTGGTCCGAGAAGATCACGTGGCCGGACTGCTCGCCGCCGAGCGAGTAGTCGCCGAGCTTCATGCCGGCCAGGACGTAGCGGTCGCCCACCTGGGTCTCGACGAGCTGGACGCCCTCCCGGCCCATGGCCAGCTTCAGGCCCAGGTTGGACATGACGGTCACGACCAGGGTGTCGTCGCGCAGGACGCCGCGGTCCTTGAGTGCCACGGCCATGACGCCCATGATCTGGTCGCCGTCGACGACCTCGCCGCGCTCGTCCACGGCGAGGCACCGGTCGGCGTCGCCGTCGTGCGCGATGCCGAGGTCCGCGCCGTGCTCGCGCACGGCCGCCTGGAGCTTCTCGAGGTGGGTGGAGCCGTAGCCGTCGTTGATGTTGAGTCCGTCCGGGGACGCGCCGATCACCACGACCTCCGCGCCGGCGGCGCGGAACGCCTCGGGCGAGCAGCCGGCGGCCGCGCCGTGTGCGCAGTCCAGGACGACCTTGAGCCCGTCCAGCCGGTGCGGGAGGGTCTGCAGGAGGTGGAGGACGTAGCGGTCCTCGGCGTCCGCGAAGACGCGCACGCGGCCCACGTCCGCGCCCTGGGGCCGCCGCGGCGTCACGCCCTCGAGGTGACGGATGATCTCGTCCTCCTGCGCGTCGGTCAGCTTCTCGCCGCCGCGCGCGAGGAACTTGATGCCGTTGTCCGGGGCCGGGTTGTGGGAGGCGGAGATCATCACGCCGAAGTCGGCGTCCAGGTCCCCCACGAGATAGGCGGCGGCGGGAGTCGGCAGCACGCCGGCGTCCCACACGTCCACGCCCGAGGACGCCAGACCCGCCTGCACGGCGGCCGCGATGAACTCGCCGCTGATGCGCGGGTCCCGGGCCACGACGGCGACCGGGCGTCGGCCGGCGTCGAAGGCCTCCGCGCCGAGGACGGGCGAGGCGGCCTGGGCCAGCTGGACGGACAACTCCACGGTGAGGGTCTCGTTGGCCAGGCCACGGACGCCATCGGTTCCGAACAATCTCGACATGATCAGTCAGTGTAGGGGCCGCCCCTGCGGCCTGCATCACGGGAGGGTCACGAAACGGGCCCGGGGGCGGTAGCATCGGACCGGTCGAGCCCCCGCGGCCGCGCGCCCGTCCGCTCACATCCGCCCGGGAGGCCCCGCCCCGAACCCGAAGG